>NZ_JAMPOG010000022.1:0-134292 GCF_028480065.1 Providencia sp. PROV189 | reverse complement strand
CTTATTTTAGGGGGAGTGGACACCAGGATATAATTGGCCCTCGTCAGCTAAATAAACCTGCGTTAAATACCACCGACCATCCTGAAAAATTAAATGATATTCATGAATAGGTGAATAACCATCTGGTACTAGATATTGCGTTGTGACAACGGCAATATTGTTAGTGTTCTTTACTGACAATATTTTCTCTTTGTTGGGGTCATGGCTTGATTCAGAGCCAAATGCAATAGGCTCTCCTACAAAATCAGGTAATGTATATTTAGTTAATAGTGTACGCCACGCTTTACCCGCTAAATCCATATACTCGTTAGGCTTAGAGTCTCTAAGACTAAATGCCTGATCATTCCATGTAATCCTGTTGAAACTGTCTAACCAAAATTTCAGGTGACTCATTAAACTTGGCAACAGATTGATTCATAAATAACCCACCCAAAAAAAGAACAGAAAATAAATACAATGCATAAAATCGATATTTAGACATGTTCCCTACCTGCTCAATCCAATATTTAACTATGCCTTTATATCATAATGCCAAAAATCTTACTGCTTTGACTTTGCTCTCAATTGCATAAGTTGCTCAAAACTCAAGTGACTTAAATCGATACCTGTTGATTGAATAGACCCACCATCAGCACCGGTTATCTCAGTCTTGTTCTTAACCATTCCTAAATGCTGTGCAACCATTTTAAGCGCATCATCTTGATTACGAGTGATCACCTCAACACCAAACTTACCCTCTTTCACACCCGCAAATAAACGACGAGCTGAGCCGGTTAAGTCTCGCGTATCATGAAAATGCGCACGACCAATACCCAAACCCTTGCATCGAGGGCAATCGGGATTAGGGTCAAGCGAATTGTCATAACCGTAACCGCCATTGTCATTTGGTATCTTTTTCTTTTTAGCCCTAGCCTCAATAACAGCGTCTCCAAACTCTATCGCATCGCGCCACTGATAATTAAATCCAAAACCCCAACAATGACGACAACACAATCGACGATATTCAGTTAGTTCATTAACGTCTGCGGTCGCAATATCCCACCACATTTTTAATACAGCATCTTGGGTTATCTCGGTTCTGCGTTCTCGCTCTGCTAGCGCGTCCGCGATTGCTCTTGAAACCTTAGCATTTCTTAGCATTCGAGTAGCATTTACATAAGCTGTATTGCCTTCGCCTTTATAACCGGCTCGCTTATATGCAGCAGCTCGATTTAAGTCGATAAGATACTCGTTAACGAATTTGACTTGTGAGTCATTAAGCCCGTAGTTGCGCACATCAAAGGTATTTTCATCATCGTGCGCACTATCTTGTTCTCTACTCTGCGCAGTTGGTATATCACTTTTGCGCACTGGCTCTTTTACGCATTTTTTCTTCTGCGAATTCGCAGTCTTATTCGCACTTTTTTTTTTGCGAATTCGCACCACCATTCGCAATCTTAATGTAGCGCTTAGCAGTTGAGTATTTTAACCCTTGTTCTTCGCACCACTCTTTCGGGGATATTCCTGATTCGGCATGAGTGGCGAGGAACTGTTGTTGTAGCGTCCCCCAATCCGGTTTAGCCATCGTGTTTATCTCCTACATCTCACTAACAACATAAAATAGTGATCTATGTCTTATTTTTGAACTAAATTAACGCACTAACCTTTAACTACTAGCATGTAGCCCCAATTAAGTAAAACTGTGCTAGGAGACTAATTCACCTATCATCAATGAGCCAGCTTAGGCTGTTTTTTTTATTTAACTTAACCAAGGAAATATTTTATGAACACACCGTTTTGTCTGTCATATAACGTTAATGTACTCAATTCCCGTTACGAATCTCAAATAGACTCTTTTAGGTCTAAAATAGAAAAGCATTTATCAGAACAAGATGCTTTTTATAACGTTGGCAAAGATATTCATGTTGATACTACCATCATTGGAGAAATTGAAGCATCCGGTCTCAATGATGATGCTAGGAAAAAAAATGTAAAGGAAACTATAACTTTAGCTTTTGAATCTCTTGCTGAGGATTCTAACATTCCATCTACTGCTATTGCTGTTTTTTGTGTCGTAATGACTGGAAATATTGCGCAACCATTTACTTTTAAAGCTATCTAGATTTATTAAATATTGCATTCTAATTTAATGTAATCCTGTAAGCCAAAAATCATCTGCTCTGACTCTGCAATTCGCTCTCTGAGTAACCAATAATTTCGGATAGCGGTGTCAGTAGGTCTGGCGGTGATTGCATCATCCAAGCCGGTGGCGGTAGTGCCCTCGGCTTTTTTACAACTGGCTTTGATGTACACCCGCTCAGGATTGCGCTCAGCAGCAATACGCAACTTATCAATTTCAGCTTTTGCATTTGTTAGCTCTTGGGTATGTTTAGTGTCGAGTTCGTGAAGGGAGTTAATGCGCTTTTCGTAGTTTTGAATACTATCAATCAATTCAGCATTTTCTTTTTTCAGTAGCTTGTTGCTATCGTGAACAGTAACAACCCACCAGCCCATTCCTACAACCATAATGAATAGCCAGAATGATTTATCGAATTTCATAATTAACTTGCCTGCCCTTATAATGGTCGATAGCTTTTTGACAACGCTTTTCTAAGCTAGCCTTATCAATGCCGCATGTGTTATCTGTCATACGGTAAGCGCCAAAAGCAATAATTGATATCGCGAGTAGCATAAAGAAAATTACAGCTACTATAGGTTTCCATGACATATAGCAGCCTCCGCTTCTCGACGGTTTACAAGTCCACGCCATACCTTTCCACCAGCATAAACCCATTTTTTTAACTCTTCACAAGCTCCGTATTGATCACCTGCATTTAGCTTTTTAAGCATCGTTGACTTAGCGAATGCGCCAGTACCAACATTAAATGCAAATGAATACAGTGCGGCTTTGGTATGTTCACTTACAGGAACTTTAACTAGGCGATCTACCTGAAGTTTAGTTCTCATAAAATCAAGCTCTAACAGCTCATTGCATTCTTCTTTTGAATAAACTTTGTTGGGAACAATGTCCTTTCCTGTATGCCCATAGCAGACCGTTAAAACCCCGCCCACGTCTTTATAAGGCTCATATCTAACACCTTCAAAATGTGCAATCACCGTTAAAGCGATAGCCGAAGCCCCTGCGCCAACAAGCACAGTTAATTTTTGTTTGAGTGACATTAGATATCCTTAGGCGCTTTCGCCATAAGTTCGGCGGCTTTTCGAGCAGTAGCTGACGGGTTTAGAGGGTCGGTTTTGTTAACCAGTTCTTCAAATAATCGAGTTCGCTTTCGCTGTTCACGTCGATTCATAAAGAAAGTAGCGAGACCAAGGATGATGCTAAACGCCATCCCGATAATAAAGCCCCACTCATAAAGCGATAAGCTTGCAAAGAATGCTGTGAGCCCAGCACTACCGTAGGCTGCGTTGCTATATTTATCCATACGCATGATTTCACCCCCTACGGAGTGCCCGAATTTAGTGAATAAAAAAAGGCCACCGAAGTGACCTGATATTTGAAATAAAGTTATTTGAGCGTTTTATCTAAGAAACTGCACCCCAAATAAAATCATCACTTTGCAATTTATGAGATCCATAATGCACCTCATAGTCTGCGCCTAATAGCTCAACTTGCTGTTTCGCCTGCTCTTCAGTTGCATAAACACCACTTAAATGCCATGGTGCATACTTAACTACTCCCCAACCCAAAACCCATCCTTTGTTATCTGGATCTGGGACTAAATTACTATCTACAAACATTTCTATCTCCTTTGTTGGGTACCCAGAGATAGATTATTGTATTTGAGAGCTAAAATGAAGATAGAGGACTTTATCAACAAATATTTTGGCGGAAATAAATCAGAGTTTGCAAGGGCCAATAATGTATTTAGACAACAAGTCAATAAATGGGTAAAAACTGGCTGCATCATTTTCGAAGGAATTCGATACAGCCCAAGAGGTTCAGTTGTTATGAACAAAAATAATAGGGCAAATGTGGAAACTATGACTACTGGAATAAAGGGCTGATTTAGTTCAGCCGGACTGTTACGCGCTACCGTAACCTTATAGCAAGGGATTCAGTTGTTCGGAATAACCGCATATGTGAAATTTAACTTAATAGTTTTACGTACGATAATGTTTTCAAATGCTTAAGTTACATGAACTATCCGGAAATTCCGGAGAATTGAACTTGTAAGGGTTACTTACACGTTGGAATTTGTGTTGATGCATGATAGAACATAGAAACCTAACTTAAATGGAATTCACTATGTATCATGACTTGGAACGCTTTTTAACTTGGATGTCTACTTTAGGATTTATATTACCTATCATAGCTTTTTATTTCATGAGAGGTGCTCGAAGTGAGTCGCTCGCAACAATGACATTAAAACTATTTCTGGGAATTATAATCATTGCATCAGTGTGCTTATTTTCTTGGCTGAACGGAGCGAATGCCATTCGTTTCTCTTAACATATCAGATTGAATTGAAGTGGATTAAAAGAAAAGGACATTAGATGATGTTTTGGTCGACGGATATCTGGTGTCCCTAATCACACAACTCTCCAAAATGAAGAGTGTGTATATAAAAAACCCCGCAATTGCGAGGTCTTGAATTGGTTTAATGCGACTAGGTATAGAATGTCCATTATTAGAAAATAATAAGTCAGTTCCGGACAAAATGCAAACTTTACTGTTTATTTGATCAGTTCATTTAATTACCTTGCTAAATGCTTGCTCTGCGGCACTCTCTTCAATAAAACACTTATTCGTCAACTTTTCATAGAATGGCTTCCAATTTCTACGCCACGTTCTTTCGTTAAGGTCTGGTACTAAATGCTTTATTGCATTAAATGCTACTGACGACGGCACACGGCTGAAACCTCTACCTTCACAGCGAGGACAATCTTTAAATACGGGGGCGCCTTGTAATTTTGTTTGTTCTTCATCAAGTACCTTACCCCTCCCTTTACAACGGCAGCGATGTGTTAATTGGCCTTTACCATTGCATGATTCACAAATCACTTTTTCAGTTTCCACGACATCGCGTTCCGTATTGGTATATCGCTTGGGTTGGCTCTTGGAGAATGACGGAAAAATAGCCTCCCTTGTAGAGTACTTTGTTGTGATGACTTTTTTATCAATCATCCCTTTACCACTACACGCTGAACACTGACAAACCGACCCCGCTGAACGGGCATAATCTTCAAATGCCATCTTGGCCAGAATAATTAAGCAACAACCCAATTCCTTACCCGCGGCTTTACGAACTAGTTTAGGTGCTACTTTAAGTGCATATTGGGTCAGCGCCTCTACTGTAGAAAATTTATCTTCTTCGCTGATATCATTCTTCGCTAGAAACGCTGTCATGCCAAACTTAGCCTGTGACTCGGTCATCCCCATAGCCGCCATAATATCTGTGCCTGTTATTCGGTCAGGGGACGTGCAACCTGCTACATTACCGAATGTAGGTGACTTAGGGTGAAAGTTTTTCAGTGCATTTTCGAGTTTCATTGGTTCACCGCCTATTACATATCAACAATATTTTTTATATGGTCATCAAGTGCGACAAGCACGCAGCTCCATCACTTCTTTTTGGGTTTGCTCGAGTAGTTCTGCTTCTGTGCCGTGAATTTCTTGTCACCTCTTGGGTGCTGCATGAAAACCAGTATCGTAGCTAGCACGGTGGTGAGGTGGACATAACGGCAAAACATCTTTGTGGCTAGCTCGTTGAGCCATACCCTGCCCTGTTCGTGTATGATGGATTTCCGCAGGAGTTGCCCCATATCCCATGTTTCTACAACAAACACAGCCAAGTTCGGCTACATCTGATAACCACTGCTTCTCTTCTTTGATCTTCGATTTTTGGATCATTGGTCTTGCCTCTAGGTAAAATCCAATAGCTGGCCAGCTGCATTTTCAGCAGCTTGTTGGGTGGGAAATTTACGGAATAGAATGAAGTTCCAAAGCACATCGAGTGTGGCTTTGTAGAGTTCGCCAAAAGCTAGGTCATCCATTCTTGCAAAGCTGATTGATTTAGCGACACGGCGTAGGCTACCGTCTGGCATTTCGAACGTTTCATAACGGCCAGATTGCTCTACTACCCAATAGCGGAAAGCATCAAAGGATTTGGTTGCTGGGATATTGTGAGCACGTTTTTGTGCTACATCGTCTAAATAAACATCTGTAGCTGACTGGAGGGCATCATCATTATCGGTGTAGTAAGCAAGGAATTTAACGTAACCACACACTGCTATCTGTTTCTAAGCTGCCTATACGGCAGTGAACCAGCGGCAATTTCTAAGGTTGATGAGCCGGTATTTCTAAGCTGCCTATACGGCAGTGAACAACGCATCGGACCAACTCGACAAATTCAAGCCTTTCTAAGCTGCCTATACGGCAGTGAACCGAATTTGTCGCTAATTTCCTCTTCAGACACATTTCTAAGCTGCCTATACGGCAGTGAACGAAAATTACTCATCGAGCATGGAAAGCAACCATTTCTAAGCTGCCTATACGGCAGTGAACAACCTTCGTTAATCAGCGGGATAACTTCTTTCTTTCTAAGCTGCCTATACGGCAGTGAACCAAGGTTATCGCACCCATTTCAAATGGGAAAATTTTCTAAGCTGCCTATACGGCAGTGAACTTGGTATCGGTAGTGCAGTATTGACTGGTCAATTTCTAAGCTGCCTATACGGCAGTGAACCCTGCACCATGTCCATCGGCAATTCAGCCATATTTCTAAGCTGCCTATACGGCAGTGAACTATAAATTATCATGAAAAAAACCATGTTCAACAATAAATTACATCTGATTTTATGAAAAATACCTTCTATATTTCAGTGATTCTTAACACATTGATTTTTAATCAATAAATTTCAAGTGAAAAAATAAAGGGTAAAAAAGAGGAAAACAGTGCATCTTCTATACCCATCAAAATTAATAGTGACACGTTAAATTTGAACTATCTGTGAGATTTTGTGACATCAATTTTAGCCCGTGTCACCCATGAGTTACCCAGCATTTATGAGCCTCACTTAAATAACTATCAGTAGCTGATCATTACCTCCCTTACACACTTTTTATTCAGCGCTACCGAGCGGACACAATGAACAGCCATCAATGCTCACATAAAAAGATAGTTGGCTACGTTATACAGCGCCCTGCCTGACCTACATATTACGCAATTTCTTGGGAGAATCTCTAATCCCTGTTCACCAAGAAATAGCTCTATCTTAGTCACGCCTAATTCCTTTTGTCGTTTGCGTTTTTCTATTTTACGTTATGCGGCTTTTGCCATTAGTCCCGTTTCTTCATTTTAACTACACTAATGCACGGAACAAAAACGTTCAATAGATAGCTCATCGACCCTAGCGCCACCTAAATTTGCCAAAAATGCTATTGTTGAAAGCACATCTTTTTCGCTTGTTGCGACAAAAAGAGTTATGAAAGATTGTTGGTTCCATAAACCACTTGCTTTATAAACCGATTTTTTCATTTTCACTCCAACTAACTACATTCAATAACCTGATGACAAAACGGCTTTATATCCTCTACAAGGTACATAGTTATATGATGGGAGCGATTTTATTTTTTCCAAGTATGTCAGTTTCATACTTTCATTACTCACAAATATTTTAGTCTGCCTCTGAAAAACGCCCAATGTACCTCAGGTGCCTTTTTAATCTTACCAGCACTCGCTCTCTGTCTATTTTCTATTTTGATGCAGTGCTCGTCAGTAAGACGTCTTGCTGCTGAAAAAGATCAACTCATGAAAGCAGGTATTTATATTAAGCAAGCTAAAAACAGGTAAAAGCTAAAGAGGAAGCTGTAAAAAAATTTCCTTATTTAGATTTTAATTTTACGTTTCATGATTTGAAGGCAAAGGGAATATCTGATCTGGAAGGAACGCTGAGTGAGAAGCAAAATATTTCTGGCCATAAAACACCTTCACAGACTGCACGATATGCTCGAAAAGTGGTAATCGCTCCAACGGTCGGTGGACAGAAAAAATCAGGGGGAAGGTAAAAATATAGTGAAGATATATAGTGAAAATATAGCGAAAGGTGATTTCAGTCACAAAAAAAGCCACCTAAAAGGTGGCTTCTTTCTTTCCCTAACTCGTTGATATTCAACTGAGTTTTTATTTGGTGCCCAGGGCGGGACTTGAACCCGCACAGCCTAAAGGCCGAGGGATTTTAAATCCCTTGTGTCTACCGATTTCACCACCTGGGCTGAATTTTGGAGGCGCGTCCCGGAGTCGAACCGAGCTACACGGATTTGCAATCCGGTGCATAACCGCTTTGCTAACGCGCCTTCTTCTCAATCTCTTACTGAGATTTGGAGCGGGAAACGAGACTCGAACTCGCGACCCCGACCTTGGCAAGGTCGTGCTCTACCAACTGAGCTATTCCCGCCTTTCAGCTTTCGCTTTTCAAACTGGCTGATTTACTTATTTTTTTTCGTAAACCTCGTTGCCGTTCGATGCGTTGCATTCTACTGATTTCACATTTTGAGTCAACACAAATATTTAAAAAAATCACTCAAAACCGTTCGTTCGCTGTTTTTTCAATCATTTCGATCAAGCTTCGCTCAAATCTGACCATGCTGCCTTCAAATATTGATACATTGACCAGAACGTTAAGATAGCTGCAACATACAATAATGCGATAGCAAGATTCTCAATAAGCAAATTTGGACGCCACAATAACCCAACTAAAGAGATCATTTGGGCTGTTGTCTTAAATTTACCAATCCATGACACGGCAACACTACTTCTTTTGCCTATCTCAGCCATCCATTCTCTTAACGAAGAAATAATAATTTCACGAGCGATCATCGTCGCGGCGGGTAAAGTGACATACCAAACATCAAAACTTTCCGTAACAAGCACTAATGCTGTTGCCACCATCACCTTATCGGCAACAGGATCTAGGAATGCCCCAAACTTGGTTGTTTGCTTCCATAACCTTGCTAAATAGCCATCAAACCAATCTGTTACTGCCGCAATAACGAAAATTAATGCGCAAACAAAAGGCCCCCAACTGACTGGTAAATAAAAAGCCAGCACAAAAAACGGTATCAGAATGACTCGGAACAGGGTCAACCACGTAGGAATATTTAATTTCATCATGCTCAGTAACTTTTTGACCAAATTGGATTTAATAAGTATGGTGCCTTAAGACACCTACTGTTTCAATGCATTATAAATCTTTTCTGCCAACGCGTATGAGATCGAGGGCACTTTTGCTATCTCTTCTATACTTGCATTTTTCAGCGGCTGTAAGCCCCCCATATATTTTAGTAGCATTTGACGACGTTTGGGTCCTACACCTTCAATAGATTCGAGCGCGCTGGTATTTTTAACCTTTGCTCTACGCTGGCGGTGGCCTGTAATCGCATGATTATGTGATTCGTCTCGTATATGTTGGATCACATGCAGTGCAGGTGAATCAGGCGGCAACGCAACCCCTTCCCCTTCTGGCTTAAAGAATAGCGTCTCTAACCCTGCTTTACGGTCACTCCCTTTTGCAACCCCAATTAACAATGGTCGATTTTTATCCCAATCCACATCCAGAGAATTAAACACATCTTTTGCTTGGCCTAATTGCCCTTTCCCCCCATCAATAAAAATAATGTCAGGCACTTTACTCTCATCAATATGCTTGCCATAGCGGCGAGTAAGAACCTGATGCATCGCAGCATAATCGTCACCTGGGGTGATCCCCGTAATGTTATAGCGCCGATATTCCGACTTCACTGGACCATTTTTATCGAAAACAACACAAGATGCGACGGTTTGTTCCCCCATCGTATGGGAAATATCAAAGCACTCCATTCGAGCGATTGAATCCAACCCAACTGTTTTCGCTAGTGATGACATCCGTTGATGGATTGTGGACTGCTGTGCAAGCTTGGTTAATAACGCGGTTGATGCATTCGTCCGTGCCAGTTTCAGATAACGCGCCCTCGCACCACGAGGTTGAGTTTGAATTTGAATTTTACGCCCAGCGATATGCGATAGTGAGTCAGCCAGCAATGTTTTCTCAGGTAACGCAAAATCTAACAGGATCTCTCCGGGCAATGTTCGATTTTCACTTCCTTGTAAATAGAACTGCCCAAGAAAAGTTTGCACCACTTCTTCAAGTAATGTGTCAGCCGGTATTTTAGGATAATAACTCCGGCTTCCTAACACTTTCCCCTGCCGTATAAACAACACATGAATACAAGCAAGCCCTGCCTCGAATGCTACACCAATCACATCAAGGTCATCGCTATCACCAGAAACAAATTGTTGCTCTGTTACCGCCCTCACCGCTTGAATTTGATCACGAAACCGTGCAGCTTCTTCAAAACGTAACGCTTGACTGGCCTTTTCCATCCGTTCAATCAAGCCAGTTAATACTTGCTGGTCTTTACCTGTTAAAAATAAACGAACGTAATTAACTTGTTGTTCATACTCTTCATCGCTCACTAATCCCTTAACACAAGGGCCTAAACAACGCCCGATTTGGTATTGTAGGCACGGCCTTGAACGATTTTTGTAGACGCTATCTTCACATTGTCGGATAGGAAATAGCTTTTGCATCAAAGCCAATGTTTCCCTTACTGCATAAGAGTTAGGAAATGGCCCAAAATATTCACCTTTCGCATGCTTAGCACCACGGTGCATCGATAATCTTGGATGCGTTTCTTTACTCAGAAAGATATAAGGATAGGATTTGTCATCACGCAGTAAGACGTTATAGCGAGGCTGATAAAGCTTGATATAGTTGTGTTCGAGTAATAGCGCCTCTGTTTCTGTGTGTGTAACCGTGACGTCAATGGAGGCGATATTTTTCACTAACTGTTCAGTTTTTCGGCTGCTGACGTTAGTACGGAAATAACTGGAAAGTCGTTTTTTTAAATCTTTTGCTTTACCGACATAAATAACCGTTCCCCCAGCATCATACATTCGATAGACGCCGGGTTGGTTGGTCACTGTCTTTAAGAAAGCTTTTGGTTCAAACTGTTCTGACACCCTAATAAACCCTGTTTGGCTACAATTAACCCATAGCTAATGGCAATATGGGTTAATTCTACATCACTACGGATATTAAGTTTACCAAACATTCGATATCGATAGGTATTTACTGTTTTAGGGCTTAAATTTAGCACCTGTGCTATCTGTTTTGTAGGGATCCCTTGGGTGATAAGCAACATGATTTCTAACTCACGCGTTGACAATAACTCATAGAGATCGGTCTGTTCATGCTGATTAATACGTTTTAAAGCAATAGATTGTGCAATGTCTGGTGAGATAATTTTGCTGCGCGCATTGACCACCTGTATAGCTTCTAAGAATTCATTTACTTCAATTTTGGCACTTAGTATACCTTGGATCCCAAGATCGAGCGCTTTGAGTAAGAATGAATAATGAGCGTGGATATTATAAATAATAATACCAACATCAGGCTGTGTTCGTCTTAGCGTTTGTAGCGCCTTTAATGATTCAAATTGGCAGTTATCGTTATTAATTAAGATAATGCTGGCTTTTTGTTGCCGATTCCATGAGATGGCTTGTTCGATTAAAGGAAATGAAGCCACAATATGACATCGTTTATGTCGGCTAAAAATAGCCTCAAGCCCACGAATTAATATATTATTATTATCGATAATTATAATATTAATCATCTTTCTCTCTATATTTTATGACGACTCACCCATATAAACCTCCATAAATAGCAATTTTACGAAATAAAATATAGTCTTTTCGTTTCGTGATTAACTGATTGCTTTATTATTCTACGAATCAATACACGCTAAAAATAACGTCAAAAAAGCGATATCCTTTTAAAATAAAATAGCCATGCAAATACATGGCTATGGCATTATTATAAATAGAAACTAATTGGTTATTTCTGACCGACTAAACGGCAGATACTCTCTGATACCAAATAGCTTTTCTCAAACGAGCTGAGAGGCAAGAATTCAAATCGCGAGTGGAAATTTAATGCACCTGTAAAGTAATTCGGCGTTAAAACCCCTCGAGCAGAGAGTGCAGAACCATCTGTGCCCCCTCGCATAGGGATCACTTTAGGCTCAACATTTTGAATTTTTAATGCTTCAAAAATTAAATCGATAGCCGTACGGTCATCACCGAGCGAATCACTAATATTGCTGTACACATCTTCGATTTTAAAATCAATTTTTGCTCTCGGATGGCGCGCTCGGATCAATTCAATCGCTTCACCGATATAACGTTTACGAGCTTCATAGCTGTTTCGGTCAAAATCGCGGATCGCCATTTTGATTTTTGCATTATCGGGATTTGCGACTAAATCAGTCACATAGAAATAACCTTCGCGCTGCTCGGTATGTTCAGGAGTATCAAAACGGTCAAAACAGCCGATAAAATCATGTGCGACACGAATAGGATTCAATAGTACATTTTTTGCCGACATAGGATGAGCCGTCACCCCTTTAATTGTCACCTCAATTGACGCTGCATTAAAGGTTTCATACACCACTTCCCCGAGGTCACAACAGTCAATGGTGTAGGCAAAATCTACTTTGAAGCGAGATAGGTCCATGATTTTTGAGCCACGTAACCCTATTTCTTCATCAGGAACAAAGGCAACATAGATATCACCGCAATCAAAATCTACCTGTTGCAGCTTATCCATTAACTCCATAACCACGGTAACCGCGGCCTTGTTGTCCGCACCGAGTACGCTCGTTCCGTCACTAAAGATAATCTCTTCACCGATATAAGGGGCCGCTTCTGGGTGCTCTGACGCTTTAAACCAAATATCTTCTTGGGCATTCAAACACAGATCTTTGCCTTCATATTTAAGTGTTTGAGGCTTAATAACTGGCGATAGACCAACATCGACTGTATCTAAATGGGTGACAAAACCGATTTTAGGTGCTGAAGGTTTATTGCCCGGACGTACAGCATAAAGAATTGCATGTTCATCGATATAAATCTCTTTTAGGCCATAACTTTCTAGCTCTTTTGCCAGCAATTTCGCTAAATCACGTTGCCCTTCTGTACTCGGCACAACCGTTGCCGCTGCATCACTTTGACTTTCGATTGCAAGATAGCGAAAAAAACGTTGTTCGAGCTGTTTACCTAATTTATTCATTTTTTTTGTTCCTTTTACTCAATCCAACAACTGACTTATGGTGTTGGCTGCCATGTATAACCACTGTCAAATCCAATTGGAATATCGAATGCCCAGAAGAGGTATAGCGTTGCGGTCAATGTGATCAACAGACCCACCGTAAACGGTATCATCATGGAGCAAAGAGTACCAATTCCTGCATTTTTATAATATTTCTGACAATACATCAGGATCAACGGATAGAATGGGAACATGGGGGTACTGACGTTCATTGCCGAATCACTGACTCGGAAGGCCGCTTGGGTAAGTTCCGGAGAGATGCCGACCGCCATCAACATTGGCACAAGTACAGGAGCCATGATCGCCCATTTAGACGTGGCTGAGGTGATCATAATATTTAATATTGCAGTCAGTAGAATGACACCAAAAACAGTCAATCCTGAAGGCATATCAAGGGTACGCAGTAATTCCGCACCAGATAACGCTAATAATGTACCTAGATTCGAATGTTGGAACGAATATAAGAATTGCGCGGCAAAGAAAGCGAAGACAATAAAGGGGATCAGTGATTTAGTAATATTTTCCATCGCTTTCACCACATCTTTCGTAGAGGTGAAAGATTTAGTCATATAGCCGTACACGATGCCGGGCAACGCAAAGAAAATAAACAGCAGTGGCACAACGATTTGCATGATAGGCGCTTTCGGGCTAGTCAAGCTGCCATCTGGGCCACGTAATAATGAGTTTTCCGGCCATAATAAGGCAAACAGACCCGCTGCCAAAGCCAGCACGACAAGACCCGATACGCGAAACGCTCTATTTTCTAATGGCGTGATCTTACCGAGATCCTGATCGGCATCGGTATCCACATCTTTGGTGGTAATTGGGCAGTTTTTATTTAACCATGGCTCAACAATTTTTTCGGTAATAAACCAGCAAGTAAAAATAACACCAAATGTGCCACCAAGGCTAAAGAAGTAATTACACAGTACGTTAACACTATAGCCAGGAGCCATCATTTGCGCAGCATCTTGTGTGAAGCTTTGCATAATAGGATCGATGATAGAAGGCGTATAACTTGCAGTAAATCCGCCCGCTAATCCTGCGAATGCAGCCGCAATACCCGCTAATGGATGGCGACCACTCGCGTAAAACATCATTGCAGCGACAGGCATCAAAATAACGTAAGCAGAGTCAGAAGCAATATGGGAAACAATCCCCACGAACACTACCGTTGGCGTCAACATTTTCGGAGTGATAAACGAGAGCATTTTTTTCAGCGCAGTATTGATAAAACCGCTGCTTTCAGCAATCCCTATCCCCAATGTTGCAACTATTGTTATTCCAAGAGGAGGGAAATTAATAAAATTTTTCACTGCCGCTGTGATGAATAATATGATTTCCTCATAGTTAAACATATTAATGACAGTGATTTTTTCTTTCGACACTGGATGGTAATAATTAAAATCTACAAATGAAAGTAAATAAGATAAAAACCAACAGATTATCAAGGCATAAATAAACAGCATTGTAACGTCAGGCATCACGTTACCGATACGTTCAACACGGTTTAAGAAGCCCTTTTTTTTAGGGAGTGTATTTGTTGTCATATTTGCAAGTACTTAAGTTATTAGAGTAATAAACTTTTACACACTAAATAACGATTTATGAAAAGTAAAATACTTTCTTTCGATTATTTAACAGGATAAACCAGTTGTGATGACTTGCATTAAGATAATTTATCATTATAAATTATCTTAATTATTTAAACTCAGCAGGAATATGCTTTTGTCAGGGATAACTTCTCAGATTTCGCAAATTAACGATTATTTTTTATTAATCAAAAGATAAGAAAAAGGAATGAATAACATTCCTTTTTTACCATTAATTTTTTTTGAAATATTCTACTCTCGTTTTAGTTTTTCGGTATTGGCGATATAAAGGGCAACCACTAAGACTAAAATTGCAGCAGAATGAAGTAGTGTTGTCAGTGGATCGCTGTGATCAACAATAATTAAACGTATTACGGCCGTAATGCCGATATAGATAAAATACCTTAATGGAAAATGGTAACCAGACAAAAAATACTTAGTAATCAGTGCAATAAACTCGAAATAGAGGAAGTAAATCACAATTCCTTCTAATAGTTCATATGCTGTTGCTTCCTTTTGCCCACTAAACATTAAGGAGGCCATGGTGTACGTTTCTTTTGCTAAAAAGAAAACCAGTACAATCGCTAATGCGATCAAGCCAATATTTAATACCCATTGCAAAACCCACGCAATATTACTGGCGTGCCGCATATTTCTCATACTATTCATTCGTTATATTCCCTAGATAGTGATGCATATTGATATGGTAAGCTTGCGTGCACTTCCCCGCATCAAATGCACAGAATTAAATCGCCTTCTATAAAAGGTTATAAGTCTTTTAGGTTATTGTAATTCATATTTAGGGTATTAACATTATGGAAGCAAAATAAAATAGATTAAATTTAACTAAGCCAGCAACGGCTGGCTCTCAAACCTTTTATTTAGCCATTAGCTTCATAATATCTTGTTCTGTCAGCATGGGTGTTTTTTCAATAAAGTTGTAGTACTTAGGTTTACTCTCAACAAATATTTGCATGGCCATCTCTGCATGCTGACTTTCTTCAAATAAAGCCGCAGAAACATAGTAAGAAGACGGTGAATGCAGATGATAAAATAGATGCGTTCCGCACCGTTGGCAAAATGCGCGTTCACCCCATTGTGATGAGGCAAAACGCGTCACCGCCTCTTCCCCTTCAATAACGACATCATCATGGCAATCAACACTAAAGCCTGGACCACCATTCCAACGTTGACACATACCGCAATGACAAACACTTATTTTATCGATAGGCTGATGGGTACTAATTTTTACAGCGCCGCAGAGGCATTGCCCTTGATACATGGTATTTCCTTTTGATGATTCACGTTAGTTTAGTGCTCACTATAAGATGAGACACGATAAAAATACAAGGTGATCATTGCTTGTCACCAATTCGGAATTGGCGACCATTAAAGCGGCGATCTGTTGTTGTTTCAGTCAGCTCTACACGCCTTACCTCGGCTTGCTCACGCATTGATTCTATATCACCAAGATCTTGCATCTTATTTTGTTTCAATGGATGTTCTATTTTCACATTAACCTGCTCGTATGAAGTGACCGTTTCAGCCGCCTCAGCAAATAATGATGCGCTGGTTAGCAATGCGATAGCAATAAATAACTTTGAAAAAAAACGTGTTCTCATTGAAACTCCCTCCTGCTCAACCTTCGTTTTAGCGCAATACCATGTCAAAAAATAGTACCGACAAGTAATCATTTGGGGAATTTTGTAAATTTTTTAATAGCAAAATATGCCTTTTCTATAAAGGCGCTGTACGGTCGCTTATCACAATAGGGAGAACGTTTTCCCCCTATTAGCGATAAGGATTTTCGAAAGGAAGTTAATTTATTCTGATGACTTTGCATTCACTTCTTTTAATAGATACCAGCAGAAATACAGCAATACGATGATCCCTACCCCAAGTAGCACCCATAACGTGATAGTCATCCAGTCAAACTCATTTATCACAAAGTCATTTGATGTTAATTGCTCTTCACCACCCAGCTCAATAATCTCTTCGGGCACATACAATTTAGGATAACGATGCATTAATTCATCGATTGTTAGTGGTTGACCGAGTAACTCTTGGTAGCTGATATTATCAATACCGGCAAGCTGGCTCCCCCAAACTAATAGATAAGGCGATGCTCCTTGTACGTTGAACATTAAATTAACGGCATCGCGTTTCCCTTCAATATATGGTGGTTTATCATCCCAGCTGCCTTTTAATGCAGTAATTCTGAGTTTTTTAACCATTAAATCATTTAATACCAACTCCGGATTGCGGATTTCTTGGCCATTTTGTATTTGGTTATAGGCCACTATATTTGTTAGTGGTAGCCATTCTTCTCCAGAAGTAGAGGTATATTCAATGTGTAAAGGCAACACGCGGTTTGCTTGCCGCAATTGGATCACAATCGCACTTAAAGGCTGTGGCGAGGGTAAACGATATATTAATTGGTTTAGTGACACCCCTTCATTATTGGTAATAAAGTGGCAGGTCTCTTGCCGCCTTGTTGAATGAACAACCATAGAGGTCCCTTGCGCCATTGTTAAATCAGGGATCTTCGTCTCTTTAGCTGCCACAATAATGACCATCAAATAAGGGGCTCTTAGCGCAACGTAATGCCCTTCTAATAACTTAATTGTATTGCTATAAATCCCCCCAGAGTTTGAATTCAAACTCATGACAGGCTGATAAGCAGAAATATTCACCCAATCCTGTTTATTATCGCTAGCATAAATAAACACTTTCCCTTGCCAATCTTGTTGATTATTCATCCACTGCAAAGAAAGTGTCTGAATCGGAAAATCTTCTTGATTATTATTTTGTCGCGTTAATAGATAAGATTGATATACCGCATCTTTGGCTTGCTGCATTGCGGGCAATTCTATGCGTGTTAGCTTACTTGGTTGCGTTTCAATCAAAAGATATTGTTGATCGTCGTGTGTTTCTTCTTTCGAATTGACTTGGTCTGCACGAATAATTAGTCGCTGCAAAGCAAAGCTAACTTGTGAAATTTTACGCCTCTCTTCTGTATCATAAAATAAAGCCGATGGAACCTCCTGACCTGTTCCATTAAACACTCTGACATCTTGTAATGTTTGAGGATATGCAGAGTTGATATAGGCTTCAGAAGGAAGCTCAAGCCAAGCAAACGAACTATTATCGCTAGAATATTTCAATTCTATGCCCTGATAAAAGTCATAGGGCGTTAATGCTTTTTGCTCTTGTGCATGCACGAAGCTAGACAATAAAAATGAAAAAGAAAGATAAACGAAAGTCAGCCACTTCCCTTTGCTTTTAGTTAGCTTCATCTTCAACCTCATTAGTTCCTTTATGTTGGGCTGTTTTTGGTGGCAGTGGTGAAAAATACCCCACCACTAAAATCAACACCGCGACAACAATAAAGCTTATTGCACGAGATAAGCCATCCTGCCCATAAATATCGACTAAGAATAATTTAGCAATAACACAAGCAAATATTCCTGCCCCCAAGAACCAGCTCATACGGTTTTGTTTAATGCTGGCAAAAATCATAAAGCCTAAAGCGACTAGTGACCAACTAATAGAGAGGACAGTTTGGACTAATCGAGAATTAAAGAGCGCATCGACATTCCAATTAATTTCAGCAAAATCGGAGATGATCCTGATGATTATGCCATTAAACCATACTCCACTCAGAACGATAGCCGAAAAGCCTAGTCCCCTAATGATCCAAAGGTCAAATTCCCTAATTTTCTTTAATTTTTGTATTAGCCCACGACGCATTAATAATAATGAAGCAATGCTAAATAAACCGGCTTCATCCAATGGGTTGATCAGTGGAACATAATTCCAGAATGTCAGTTTCCCATCTTCAAAATTGGCAATAAATGAGAGGCCGATTAAAACAACAATAACAGGTAAAAAACTATACCAATAAATTATACCGTTGCGTTTCATTGGCGGCATTTTTTGGCTTTGCAACCAATACATCACTAAAATTGTTAGGGTTATCGCCATCACATAGATAAAGTAACCAAGCTCATTCATTCCCCAAGGTAAAATGGCGACAAACCAATTCACTTGTGTCGCAATAAACGCCAAGATCAGCCAAAACGTTGCACCGTGTAATATACGTTGCAGCCAAATATTACGCGCTTTCTGAGCATGTATCACAAATAAAATCGAACTACCTAACATCACTGGCCAAATCAGAGAGCCATCTCCTCTCCCCATTGGGTTTTGGTCATTAATAAAATCCAAGGCCAGATAGTAATAGCCAATTAGCCAAATAAACGATTGGCATAACAATAAAGGCACCCAATCAGTCTTAATGGCTAACATGCGCCATAGCCAAGCGGAAATAATGACTAATGCCATGATGATGAAGCTTTCAGACTCACCGCTCCAAGATAATATATCGGTGATAACAGGGAGCCATACAGTCCAAATCATCAAGCCAAGAATCAAGAAAGCATAGCTAAGCACTTTGTAATTTTCTGATGTGCCACGTTTTACGTGAAATATTGCACCGGCACTGAAACAAGCTGCCAATAAGACAGGCACCAAATAAGTACTTGTACGGCTCCATATATTGAAGGAAAAACCAGCTAATAAGATCAAGGCACTCACTGAAATAAGCCATGGCCCAATTACGATTAGTTTTTTATTTTGCTGAGAGAAACCATAGTACAGTAATAATAACCCTTCGACAGACCAAAGAATTGATGTCCATTCATAGGTGAGCGCCAGTGGTATTGCCAACGTAACGAACCCAATACCAATAATAATATTGCCTAATGCTAAATTTTTCCCCACCACAGCATAGCGTTTATGGATCCTTAACCCAGCGAGTAAATAAAGTAAACCGAGTAATAGTGCCGAAAATGCTGGCGCAAAGCTGATTTGCCAAGAAATTGCACACTGCATTGCCATACTAATAAAAGGTGGAACAAGCAGTAATGTATAGTCGACAACTAATTGCTTCTCGTGTGGGTAACGTAATGCAAATAATTGTGTTAACACATTAAACACAATTAAGTTAGCAATCAGAAACAGTTGGCTAGAAACATAATAGTCAATTTGATAATACTGTACTCCCCATAATAGTGCGACTGCATAGGTCATGAACATGCCAACTAAATTAAGTGGGCGCCATGCTTGCCATACACTAATCACTAAAATGGCGATTGATAACATTAAATAGTAGGAAAAGAGCAGAATATGATTTCCGCCACCAGTAGATAGCAAAATAGGCGCTAAATACCCGCCTAACGAGGCTAAAACAGCCAAACTGATCGCTCGTTGTAACAATGCAAGCAAAATACTGGCTGCACAAATCAAGATCATTGCAACGAATGCCATACTATAAGGTAGCATTGTATACAGTTTAAAAGCGGCAAAAACGGTAATGTAAAAACAGCCTATTGAGCCACCTTGTAAGATCAAGGCAAATAAAGACTTTTTATGGCGTAAATACCACCCCACACCAAGTAAAGCTAAACAAGCTACTGCACTCGCTATCAGGCGTACTTGTGGTGATAGCATGTTGTTTTGAATACTGAATTTCAGTAAATAAGCGATACCAAAAAACAGCAAAAGAATACCAATTTTTGCTAGTGGGTTCCCTTTCCAAATCCAACTAAAAAAGTGACTAAATAGAGGGACTACCTCATTATTTTGGTCACTCACTTTATTGTTTGAAGGATGATCAACGTTGTTTGAAGGTTGAACAACGCGATTAACATCCACTGTTGGTTGGAATTGCTGTTGAGGCACTTCTTCTGTTACTTGGGAGTTTAAGACGGGTGGAGCCGTAGGCAAAGGCTCCAACTCATTAGAATAATGAGAGAGCTCTTCCGAGGCGCTTTGATATTGTTGTGGTTTTTCAGAGGCAACAATCGTTTCTGGAGGGCTCAGCTCCGTTTGCTGATTAATCTCCCTATCTTGATAGCGCTTTAGCGTTTGCTCTAATGATAGAATACGTTGATTTTGCTGGAATAATTGGTATTTCACTCGCTGGGCAAAAACTATTGCGATAATCGCAAGTATAGGTGAAACAGCTGCTAAAATAGCAATTATTAACCCTATCAGTATCAAGCCATCCACAAATAGCTTTCCCTCATCTTTAAACCTACGATTAAAAAATTTGCAAAAAAAGCGTATTCCTCTCTTCGCCTAGTGTAGATAGCATTCTAGCTATTGCCAAGCTGCTGTAATAAATTATTACAAATTAAAGAGCTCGCTAGGTTATGCCTAAAAACGGTAACTCAAAAAGAGTTTGTCCTACAAGCTAACACGCTATTACTCTTATTAAGAGGAACCATAAAATAGCCTTTTTTGCTAATGTAATACGCTTATTGACTATTTTTTATCTCTCTTGATTCTCTGTAACTCTTTTTTTGTTTTCATTGATGTTATTTAATAAAAACTCATCTTTTTTTCGCCTTTCTTTATAAATTTATGTTATTTATATGTTTACATTATTAAAAAATAAATACGCATTAATAATGTAAGAAAGAGTATCAATAAAAGAAGTATATACAAAATAATTTAGATTGCATATAAATAGTTTTATTTCGATACTCAAATTAGGATTAATCGATTCCATCAATCGCAGCTTAAATATGCTGGAAATATTTTTATTTCATATTATGAGGACATTATGCTGTTACATATAATAATGGCTGCACTTGGACCAATCATCCTCGGTTTAGCGGTCGGGTGGCTATCCGGGAAATATGGTTTTATAAAACGTGAGTATTCACAAGCGTTTGCAGACTTTGTGGTTAAAATTGCGCTACCTTTTGCTTTATTTCTTGCCGCTGCACAAGCGCCACCTTCCGTACTGCTAAATATTGATTATCTATTAGCGTTGGCGGTTGGTTTAATCGCTTCTTATATTATTGGCTTCGTGGTTGGTAAGTTATTCTTTCGTCATAATAAGAAAGATGCAGCAATGCAAGCCTTATCGGTTTCCTTCCCTGATATGGCTTACTGTGGACCACCTGTTTTATTAGCAACGGTCGGGTCGTCCGGTCTTATTGCGATGGTGTTGGGAAATTTAATTTATACCATTATTATTATTCCTTTTACCCTGTTGCTTATTAGTGGCAGACAACAGAATAATGGTATTTTTAAATCGATCGGCAAAGCGATTGCACAGCCATTAGTTTTCTTACCTATATTAGGGGCGCTATTAGCCATATTTGGCGTTAAATTACCTGAAATTTTGCAAAATTCGGTCAACGAATTAGGTAAAACCGCTGGTGGTGTCGCGCTGTTTTTCCTTGGCTTATTACTTTCAGGTATTAAGCTGAAAATCAGTGTTGAGATTGTGTTCAACGTCTTTGTGAAAAACTTTTTGCAAGCCGCATTAATACTAGGAACGGGTATTGCATTGGGGCTACAGGGCGATATGTTAAAATCAGCCTTTATTATCGGTATTTTACCAACAGCAACGGCGGTACCGGCACTGGCTATCAGTAATAAGGCTTACACGGACACCTCCGCTGGCACAGTTTTACTCAGTACATTAGCCTCCCTCATCTCAATTATTGGCGGTATTACTATCGTCGAAATGCTCTAACCTACTCAGCAGGCTAGCATTAGCCTGCTTTTCCTTCCTGATTTTGTTCACCGATTATTTGCCATAGAGATCACAAAAAAAGTATCATATCTATATATGATTTCTTTTCGCATTCAGGGAATAAATAATGAAAATTAGCGATGAATTAGCTTATGCAATCGCTTCCGTTACAGAGGTTGCGGCATTAGCCGCGCATAATTGGGTAGGTAAACAAGATAAAAACGCAGCAGATAAAGCCGCCGTTGAAGCCATGCGTAACCGCCTAAATGAATTAGATTTTCACGGTCAAGTCGTGATCGGTGAAGGTGAAATTGACGATGCGCCCATGCTATATATTGGAGAGCAAGTGGGTAATCCCTCAGCGAAACAGAAATTAGATATCGCTGTTGATCCTATTGATGGTACTCGTATGGTCGCCTGTAATGAGCACAATGCCATTGCGGTTTTAGCCGCAGCGCCAACGGGTACTCTGTTACAGGCTCCAGATATGTATATGGAAAAATTGGTTGTCGGTTACGAAGCCAAAGGTACAGTACATCTCAATAATCCATTAGAAAAAAATCTTGAAAACCTCTCCTCAGCACTGAATAAACCGATAGCTCATTTATCAATTGCTATGCTTGATAAGCCACGCCATCAACATATCATGCAAACAATTCGCAATTTTGGTGCGAATGTCATTGCAATCCCTGATGGCGATGTTTTAGCTTCCTTATTAGCTATCTTACCTGAACATCCTATTGATATGATGTATGGTATTGGCGGTGCACCTGAAGGAATTATTAGTGCCGCCATTGCACGTGCTTTAGGTGGTGATATGCAAGCTCGTTTAGTCTCTCGTACTCAAGCTAAAGGAGATAATGCACAAAATAGACTCTTAGCTGAGCAAGAGGCAGCGCGCTGCCGCCAAATGGGCGTGAATATTGGGGAAATTCTCACATTAGACTCAATGGTGAGTAGTAATGATGTCATGTTTGCAGCAACAGCCATTACCCCCACAGTGTTAATGGATGGCATCGCGCATCATGCCCACAGTTACACCTCGAATACGCTGCTAATTAATGGTCATAACCGTTCGTTAAAGATTATTAATAACCGACATTTCCATTAATCTCATCTGATCGAACTGGTATTAAACCTACCAGTTCTTTTTCAAAGCGCCTTTGTAAATCTACTTAGTTCGACGACATAATTGGCAATAATTTTCACCTTCACATTTTGACATTATTCTTCTAGGTTATAGAAGGATATTTTTTAATCATCTGTATCATGATCTAATAATGGAGTATTTATGAAATTGAAACTTTTTATCGCCACAGCCGTCGCTCTGTCAACCCTGTCTGCTTTTACAGCTCAAGCTAACTCAAATGCTAACGCTAGCACTACGTTTTCAGCGTCTGTCGCGAAAAAACTCAATAGCTATGAGGATATCATGGTAGGTAAAGTCTGGGTAACCACAGAAGCGCTTGATCAAGATAACAAGCAAGTTGACCCCGCCAATGAACAAGTTGCCAATTTCTTTGGACTTGCCGAATACTTTCCAGATGGCACATTTAAAATGATGACGCCAGAAGGTAAGCCAAAAATGCAGGGTGACTGGTCATTTAGTGACGATGGTAAAAGCCGCTCAATTACCGCGAAAAATGATAAAGGTGAAGTGCTATTTACCCGCGTAGTTGAAAACATCACCGTGACGCCGGAAGAATATACTTATCGTATTTATCCAACACCGGATGATAAATCAAAATACGTTGATATTGTGCATAAAGTGAAAAACTAATTGCCCCAGTATGCGGTTGTTCCCTTGCATGGTATTACAACAACATATTCCTGACCCCATCATAGTAAAAAGGATGGTGACATAGTAAAAAGGCCATAGACAGCTCACAGTCTATGGCCTTTTATATAGGTTAAACTGCGTTATTTATCTTGTGCCAATGTCATACGATTCAACATTGGAGCAGTAATCACCATCAAAATCGCAATCACACCCGTTACAATACCAATTTTCAAGAAGACATCACTGTAAACGGATAGTGATTCAAGTGAACTTGTCACCTTCCCTTCTGGTACAGCGGCCAAGGATGCTACGTAACCGGCAATAAATGCAGCAGCAGAGTTAGTTAAGAACCATGCTCCCATGATAAAGCCCATCAAACGCTGAGGAACCAATTGCGCTACCATCGCGAGGCCGAGACCTGAGATCATCAGTTCACCAATACTCTGGAAACCGTAACAAATTATGAGCCAGCCAGCAGACACTATCCCCGCCTCGTTGGCAAATTTCGCACCTAATGGCAACACCAAGAAGGCTGCCGAGCATAGCAACATACCGATAGCAAACTTGTGTGGCATCGGTAAGTGATCGCCCATTTTATTGTAGATTGCCGCCAGAATTGGGCTACCAATAATAATCCAGAATGGGTTTAATGCTTGATATTGTGCTGGTTCAACAGAGAATATTCCAAATATTTCATGCTCAACGTTGTGTAACGCAAAGAAGTTAAGCGAGGTTGGCATCTGACTGTACAGAACAAAGAAGACGATAGCTTCTAACATCAGAATAAGTGCAACAATCATGCGACGACGTGCAGAGCCATTTAGCGCTAAGGTTTCTTTAATAAAGATAACAATAATCCCTAGCGAAATGATACCCAATGCTGCACGAGCGATCTCCAAATTGTGCAGTAACCATGTAGAAATCACGATCAGAGCCACAACCCCTACAATAGTCACTAGCAATTTAGAAATCACTATTGGAGCAAAGTCAGGTTTAGAACCATGATCGGCAACCCATTTCTTACACATAAAGAAGTTAATCAATGTGATAACGAGGCCGACAACACTGAGGGAAAAGGCAATATCCCAACCATAATGTTTTGCCAACCAAGGCGTTGCTAACATCGAGAAAAGAGAGCCGATGTTAACGGACATATAGTACATGGTGAATGCACCATCCAAACGCGGGTCATCTTTTTCATAACAAGTGGATAGTAACGATGATGGGTTAGCCTTAAATAAACCATTACCAACAGCAATCGTTGCTAGCCCGATATACACCATGGAGACATCATGCCCTGAATATGCGACGAAAGCATAACCAGCAATTAACACTAACGTACCGAGAACGATAACGCGTTTTGTGCCGAGAATTTTATCGCCTAACCATCCCCCAATAGCAACAAAGCCATAAACTAATGCAGCAAAAGCAGAAAACAAAGTAATTGACTCTGTTTCTGACATGCCCAGCACTTGGCTTAGGTAGAGAGGGAGGATCCCTTGGAGACCGTAATAACCAAAACGTTCCCAAAGTTCAATAGAAAAGATGAGATAGAACGAGCGAGGTTGCTTAAACGCGTTAAGACTGACTTCCTCTTTGTTGTTAGTTGTGGACACTAGTTACCTCTATGACAACCTGTACATAAGCAAAAAAGCTAAATGGGGTACTGTTTATACCCTCAGCATTGTTATTGTCTCAAGAATTCCAGTTTAAAAATCCAAAGTTGTCCGGTTAAACGCGTTAAATTCACTAACTTCCCGCCGATACATTAACCTTCAAATTCGACATCACTGTGTGTAATAGGATGCTTATGAATCACAAACATAAAATTCAATGAGTTAAAGCAGATTTGATTATTTATTCAACATTGATAGTGATAAATACCGCTAGAAATGCGAAAATCAATTAAGCAATATACGCTATTTATGCACCAAAAATAAAGATTTAGCTAGTACTAATTACCCCATAAATAGTTCGATATCGTGAATAAGGTCACTTTTATAGCTAATTTACACAGTTAATACTGGATATTAATTAACCAATTGATACGTAAATGTTAAGCATTTTGTGCTAATTTTAAAACTAAGATAATTAAATTTACCTTAAGCTCATTTCAATTAATAACCTTATATCTTTCCCTCGGTAGATTGTTATATGACAGTGCCGTCCGACTAAAAAATCTATTATTGGATACTCTATTTGGGATGAGTTGTTTGATATTTAATCACGCCGATGGGAGTCGTATGGAACCACACTCCATCTATCTATTCACAGAACTAATCAGGTGGGATTTGAAGGAAGTTAGATAAAAAAAAGCCCAGCAAATCGGCTGGGCATAATGCATTCTACTTAAGGATCTTAGTTACTTCGAGTAAAACTACCATTTCATAGCTGCATTATTGCATTACTTCATGTAAAGAAATGAATGTTGAGGGTAAATATATGAATGTTTACGCAAGCAAACAGAATATACTTATTACTAAGACCACCAGCTCATACAAAAGGTTCATAATTTTTTATTTTTTTATCACCAGAAATTCCTTTTGCAGCACAAATAGCTATTTTGCGATAACCACCTGAAAGAGATTGTTTATTGCGCTAGGGAAAACAGCGAGTTAACCTTATGGTAGATACGTTAATAAAAGGATCTTCAGTGAAAAAATTTTTGTTGTCACTGTTCGTTATTTGCAGTGCCTTTGCGCTTAACAGTTATGCAGCACCTTTGTCTCCCCCTCAAGACAAACAACTGTTGCTCAAAAGTGCGCAGGACGGACAAGCCGAAGCTCAGTTTAACCTTGCTATGCTGCTTCAATCCGAAAAACAGTTAACGGAGGCCGCTAAGTGGTATCGTTTGTCGGCTCAGCAAGGGTTTACAAAAGCGCAAATTAACCTTGCGTTGCTGTATCAACAAGGCAATGGTGTCGATAAGAGCCCAGAACAAATGCTGTTTTGGATGAAAAAAGCGGCCGAAGCAGGCGACCCTCTAGGCCAATTAAATATGGCTGAATATACTCTGAGCGGCGTTGATAAATTATTGCCTAAAAATAAACAACAAGCCGAAGCTTGGTTGGTTAAGGCGGCAGCACAACATTTTCAACCCGCAGAATTAATGCTAGCTTACTGGTATGAAAAAGGCATTGCCGTTACTGAAGACCCCCAAAAAGCACAACAAATCTACCAGTCGCTGGCAAAGCAAAATAATCCCCAAGCTCTTTATTTATTGGGTTATCAAGCCGCCACTGGCATGTATGATAAAGCCGATTATCAGCAAGCCTATCAATATTTTTCACGCTCAGCTCAATTGGGTTTTTCACCCGCACAAAATAGCTTAGGTATGCTCTATTTGCATGGTCAAGGGGTGAAAAAAGAGGTGAAATCCGCGATTAAATGGCTAACACTGGCCTCCGAACAAGGTGAAATTTCTGCTCAATTTAATTTAGCATTAATTTATGCGAGGGGTGATGGTGTGCCTGCTGACCAAGCAAAAGCCTGTCACTGGTTTATTCGCGCAGCCCAACACGGTAATAATGACGCACAATATGCCACGGGAGCATGCTACCAATACGGTATGGGCGTCAAACAGGATGATAGAAAAGCACTTTACTGGTATAAGCTCGCTGCCTCTCAGGGAAATGAAAGAGCAGAAAAGAAAGTGTTGATCCTCGAAAATAACCTTAAAAAATAATCCTGCTTGTCTGCATAAAAACAGTTTGCTGTTTGTTTATGCAGACTTCATGATGTTATTAACCGCTATTTTTGAACGGCACGGTAGATTCGTTGAGGCCGCCCTACTTTGCCGTACTCAATTTCCGCTTCGATTTTATGTTGAGCTAAGCAGTACTCTAAATAACGGCGTGCCGTTGTACGGCTCAGTTTAATTGTTTCTGCAATTGTCTCGGCGGTATATTCCGCATCGAGTTGTGCAAAAAGTGAGAGCACTTTTTCGAGTGTCAACGCATCAATCCCTGTTGGTAGTTCCTCTTTGGCCTCCCCCCGTGCATAAGTATTAAACATATCGTCGATTTGGCTTTGATTTGTTTTGCTCCCTGCCTGTAACACTGATTTACGTTGAATATAGCGATCGAGTGTTTGCCCTAAGCGCTCATAAGCAATAGGCTTCACCAAATAATCGAACACACCTAAGCGGATAGCTTCTGAGACAGTTTCCATATCGCTCGCCGCCGTGGTAAATACGATATCGGCGTTGTTTCTTTCTTGGATCAATTCATGAACCAGATCAATGCCTTTACCGTCAGGCAAATAGTTATCGAGTAAGATGAGATCAGGCTTCATATATTCAATCATTTTTCTGGCCTGAGCCAAATCACCTGCAACCCAAACTTTATCGCAAGCGGGATAGGATTTTATATACTCACCGTGCATTTCTGCTAATAAGAGTTCATCTTCCACAATGAGGATTTTTATCTTAATCATTTTGCATCTTCACTTTCGGAATAAAAATTGAGAATAGAGTACCATGTGGTTGATTATCTTCAATTATAACCACACCATCACACCTTTTGACATACGAAGCCACAAGATACAAGCCAATGCCATGCCCATCGACTGACTCCGTTTTTGTTGTCATACCTCTTTCAAACCACCTTTCTTTCATTTCAGCAGGGAAACCACAGCCCTGATCCGCGACTTCGATCACAAACTCGCTCCCTTCATCAGAAAGGTACAACTCAACCTGCTTATTACCCTCATTATTTTTCAAGCTTGCTTCAAACGCATTGTCCAGAAGATTCCCCAAAATGGCACAAAATTCTGTACTGCTAAGTAACGGCGGTAACGAACTCAATTGGCACCCTTCTATAAATACCAATTGCACCCCAAGCTCTCTGGCACGGTGATATTTACCAAACAGTAACCCAGCGACTTGCTTATCGGCAAATTGCTTGCGTAATGAATCAATCAACTGCTGTTGTGACTCAGATTCCCCTTTGATCATCGCTAGTGCTTGATCATATTCCTTCATTTGTAGAAGGCCGCTCAGCGTTGACATCCAATTAAGGTGTTCATGACGCAAAGAGCGCAAATTCTCAACGTATTGACGTACTTGTGTCAATTGGGAATTGAGAGATTCAATATCATTTTGGCTACGAAAGCTAATGACCGCGCCAATTAAGTGATTTTCATCGTGTAATGCAATGCGGTTTGCAATCACATTTAACCCATTGAAGGAACAAATGACATCATGTTGTGTGGTAGAGATATCATTAATAAAAAATGTTGCCGGCGTCACTAACTCACTGATAGCGCGCCCAACCAAATGGTTAGATGGTTCACTTAGGGAGAGCATTTTGCGTGCGTTGTGATTGATATTAATGATGCGCCCTTCACAATCAACGGCAATCACCCCTTCGAAAACGGCTTCAAAGATCCCTTTTTGCATAACCACCATTTGCGCGATCTGCTCAGGCTCCATCCCCAGCATTTGCCGTTGGATCAACCGAGTAAAGGCCCATGACAAAAAAAGCAAGATGACCAAAACCCCAAAAAAGGTGGCTCCCGTTTGTACAAATAATTCACTACGGGAAGTTTCAATTTTATTGGTGAGGTACCCGATAGACACCACCCCAATCACCTTATTATTTTCATCAAATATCGGCGTTTTTGCGCGTACAGCATTCCCTATAGACCCTTCTCCGTCAATAAAATAGCTTTCACCTCGTTCCAATGCACCGGGTTTATTCCACTGCATTTTAAAGCCAACCTTTTCTTGGTTTGGGTGATATAAGCGCATCGAATTTTCATCCCCTATCACCACATAATCATAATCTGAATCTTGATTTAGTTGATCTGCAATCACTTTGAGGCTTTGAATGTCTTTGGTTTTGACGGATTGGACGATACCTTCCATCGATGCAATTAGCTTCGCCTGACTCATGGCAAGAGAGCGAATATTGGCCATTAAACGGTTTTCTGCCGTGTCGGTGAAATACTTGCCTAGGCTAAAAGTCAATACGACAGAAACGAGTAATAGCAAAAAGAACACCCGCACTGAAAAGGATATCGATTTATTTTTTCTAAATAGAGAACGTTGATGCTCTTTTGCCATGAGATACCCTATGTTACCTACTGAAAAGTAAAAATATTGTTACACGAAAAGCAAGCCAATAACACACACTAGACTCGATTTAGCAAACAAATAAACACCATATTAATAATTAAATCCATTAAAACCAAGCAATAAAAAACATATCCCATAATAAAGTGCATAAAAACCATTAAACAAATACAAACTCCTTTTAGAAACATGAAACAGGTCAAATATAATAATGCTATAAGCATTAATATTAATATCGAAAAGGATAATTAAATAAAAAGCTAATGAGTTATTTATTAAATTAATATTAAGAGTTTTATTTAATTAACTTTAACATTAGTAACAACTTAAAAACATCTCTATATGAGATGCAGGATACTAATATGTTCGAAAACATAACGTTTCACCAAGTAAAACGTCATGAGAACAGGAAACTAGCTGAAATTGCTCAGTTTTTAAAAGAGAACGACCTCGATATTGATTCAAGCATTGACGTTTTTATTACAATTACGCGCAATGATAAATTAATTGCATGTGGTGGCCTCGCTAAAAATGTTATTAAATGTGTGGCTATCAGTGATCATGTTCGTGGTGAAGGTCTTGCATTAAAATTAGCCACTGAATTAGTTAACCTTGCCTACGAAAATAATACAACCCATCTCTTCATTTATACTAAAACTCAAAACGAAAGTTTATTTCAACAATGTGGATTCCATACTTTGGCTACTGTGCCAAATATCATGGTATTAATGGAAAATAGTTGTTGTTACTTAAAACGCTATATTAAAAACTTAAAAAACTACCGTAAAGAAGGCAAAAAAATAGGTGCTATCGTGATGAATGCCAATCCATTCACTCTGGGTCACCGCTATTTAATCGAAAAAGCCGCTCAGTCTTGTGATTGGCTACATTTATTTGTCGTCAAAGAAGATACCTCACGGTTCCCTTATAGCGTTCGCTTAGCACTGATTGAAGCTGGCACCAAAGGAATTGAAAATCTCACTATCCACAAAGGCTCTGAATACATCATCTCAAGAGCGACTTTTCCCTGCTATTTCATCAAGGACAAAGCCGTTGTTGATAATTGTTATACCGAAATCGATATCAAAATTTTCCGTCAATATATTGCACCAGCACTGGGGATCACACACCGTTTTGTGGGCACTGAGCCTTTTTGCAAAGTCACTAATCAATATAACGAAGACATGCGCTATTGGCTCGAAACTCGCACGCTTAGTTATCCACCTATTGAGCTGGTTGAATTTCCGCGAATGGTCTATGACGGCACGGCGGTATCCGCCTCACAAGTTCGTAGACTGCTTGCTAAAAAAGATCTTGCGGCGATCAAGCCGATTGTTCCCGAGGCAACCTATCGCTATTTAGAGGATATGTTAGCTTCCCGTTCAACATCGGCCCCTCACCGTATCGAAAATTCTGAATTAGTCACAGGTGAACTATGAAAATACTCCACGCAGCCGTTGCAGGCACGCTTGAATCAAGCGATGTCATGGTACGAATAGAACCCTTAGAAGACACGCAGGAAGTTTCAATACAAATCAGCAGTAGTGTTGAGAAACAGTTTGGTGATGCGATTGAAAAAATTGTCCTTGAATTGATTGAACAACATGAAATTGAAGGCGCTCAAATCATTATTGATGATAAGGGTGCCCTTGAATGTGTTCTTAGAGCGCGCCTAGAAGCCTTGCTTGCAAGAGCATGTGATATCACTGCATTGCCTTGGGAGGACAAATAATGACACCGGAAAGAAAAACTCGGACGCGTAGAAGCATGCTGTTTGTCCCCGGCTCTAATGCCGCAATGCTGAGTAACTCATTTATTTACAAAGCCGATGCGTTGATGTTCGACCTTGAAGACTCCGTCGCCTTGCGCGAAAAAGATACGGCTCGTCGTTTGGTCTATCATGCGCTACAACACCCTTTATATCAGGATGTTGAAACCATTGTTCGTGTCAATGCACTGGATTCCGCTTTCGGCGTCGCAGACTTAGAAGCCGTTGTTCGCGGTGGTGCTGATATTGTGCGTTTACCCAAGACAGATACAGCACAAGATGTTATTGATATCGAAAATGAAATTTTACGTATTGAGAAAAGCTGTGGTCGCGAACCTGGTAGCACCGGTTTGCTTGCTGCTATTGAATCACCGATGGGGATCACACAGGCAGTCAACATTGCTCACTCATCACCCCGACTTATTGGCATCGCATTAGGTGCCGAGGACTATGTCCGCAATTTGCGTACCGAGCGGTCTCCAGACGGTATTGAACTCCTCTATGCTCGGTGCGCCATTTTACAAGCTGCACGCTCAGCCGGTATTCAAGCATTTGATACCGTGTACTCTGACGCCAATAATGAAGAAGGTTTCTTAAAAGAAGCCGCACACATTAAGCAACTTGGTTTTGATGGCAAATCCTTAATTAATCCTCGTCAAATCGAACTCCTTCATAACCTTTATGCGCCGACACAAAAAGAAGTGGATCACGCCCAACGCGTTGTTGATGCCGCCAATGCCGCGGAACAAGAAGGCCGTGGTGTGGTTTCACTGAACGGAAAAATGGTTGATGGCCCTGTCATTGACCGAGCACGCTTAGTGCTTTCACGAGCGGCATTATCAGGTATTCGAGAAGAGTGAGGCATTGAAAATGACAACGATAACACAGCGCCAGGCGCGCGTATCAGCCTATTTTGACCATATAACTGACGACGCCCCTCGTCAATTTAAAGATATTGGCAAAGTACAACAACAAGTTCAAAAACCCCGCAATCGCAAACTGTGTGATGATTTGCAAGTCGCCATCCGCCGTTCAGGTTTAAAAGATGGCATGACCATTTCATTCCACCATGCTTTTCGTGGCGGCGATTTGACCATCAACCTTGTCATGCAAGTGATTGCAGAGATGGGATTCCGTAATCTCACTCTGGCTTCTAGCTCGTTGAGTGCTTGCCATTCCCCATTAGTAGAACATATTCGCCATGGCGTTATCCGCAAAATTTACACATCCGGTATTCGTGGGCCATTAGCAGAAGCCATTTCCCGTGGTGAATTAGCTGAACCAGTACAGATTCACTCGCATGGTGGGCGAGCTAACCTGATCCATAGCGGCGAACTGAATATCGATGTGGCTTTTATTGGTGTTCCATCTTGTGATGAATACGGTAATGCCAATGGCTATACCGGTGAAGCTTGTTGCGGTTCATTAGGTTATGCAAAAATTGATGCCGAAACGGCAAATAAAGTCGTGATGCTAACCGAAGAGTTACTCCCTTATCCACATAACCCTGCTAGCATCAAACAAGATGAAGTCGATTATATCGTCAAAGTAGCGCGTGTGGGGGATGCCGACAAAATCGGTGCCGATGCAACTCGTATGACCTCTAATCCGCGTGAATTACTGATTGCGCGAACAGCCGCAGACGTCATCGAAAAATCAGGCTACTTTAAAGAAGGTTTTTCACTACAAACGGGGACTGGCGGTGCTTCACTTGCCGTCACTCGTTTCCTTGAAGACAAAATGCGTCGCCATAACATCTGTGCAGGTTTTGCATTAGGGGGTATCACATCCACGATTGTTGATCTGCATGAAAAAGGCTTTATTCGCAAGTTAATTGATGTGCAGAGTTTTGACCGTGCTGCGGCAATGTCACTCGCCCGCAACCCGAATCACATCGAAATCAGCGCCAATCAATACGCTTGCTTTGACTCAAAAGGGGCCTCTGTTGATATGCTTGACGTTGTTGTACTCAGCGCCCTCGAAATAGATACACGCTTTAATGTCAACGTGTTAACTGGCTCAGATGGCGTGATCCGCGGTGCATCTGGCGGTCACAGTGATACCGCGGTTGCATCAAAACTGTCAATCATTGTTGCACCTTTAGTACGTGGTCGCATTCCAACTTTAGTCGATGAAGTGATCACTTGTGTTACCCCCGGCTCTAGCGTCGATATTCTCGTCACTGACCATGGTATTGCCGTCAACCCTGCCCGTCCTGAGCTAAAACAGCAATTGGAAAGTCAGGGCATAAAAACGGTCTCCATTGATTGGTTACGCGAACGTGCTGAACTGTTAACGGGTAAACCTAATCCGATTGAATTTACAGACAAAGTCGTGGCAGTAGTTCGTTATCGCGATGGCTCTGTAATTGATGTCGTGCATCAGGTTAAGGAGTAACACCATGTTTTACCCACTGCCTGATACGATAGAGCAACCTGAAATTTCTTTATCTGAATTGTTGGCAAGCCGTGATGTTCGTCAGGCTCGGCAACAACAATGGATTGGTCTCCATCAGGTAACCCTGATTTCATTTACTGTCGTTTTTCCTGGACCTGTTAAAGATAATCATCTTGTCAGGCAAATCTTTAATCAGGGATTAAATGCGCTTAAACAGGTGGCTCAATGCAGGCAGTGGGTACTTTTAGCACAACAATCTTTCGCTTTACCAACAGGCCCTGAATGTTTAGTGGCAGTCGATGCCGATGCCATTGAGGTTAAAACTGCCTTAATTGAGGCAGAAGAGTTATCAGCGGTCGGTCGTCTATGGGATTTTGATGTCTTTGATGCACAAGGGCGGCAATATTCGCGCTCTGAGCTGCAACTTCCTCCTAGACGCTGCTTAATCTGCGAAAAAGAAGCTAAGATCTGTGCGCGAGAGCGTGCTCATTCATTAAGTGAAATTATTCATCAGATAGAGGTGCTAGCCAATGCGTCCAATCACGATTGAGCAAACAGAGCAACTCACACAAGAGATCGTGCACTACTACAGCCAACTCGGCTGGCAAGCCATGATGGCAGAAGTCAATTTAACCCCCAAACCAGGGTTAGTTGATAAATTCAATACTGGTGCTCATAAAGACATGGCGCTGACCGATTTTCATCTTAGTGCTCATGCTATTGCACAACATTTTCCTGACTTTTTACTGGCAGGCGCCAAATATAAGCAGTACCCCATCGAGCAAGTTTTGACGCTTATTCGCCCTATTGGTATAGCTTGTGAAAAGTCGATGTTCCAATCCACCAAAGGGGTTAATACCCATAAAGGATCAATATTTTCTCTTGGATTACTACTAACCGTTATTGGTCGCCAATTAGCACTGCATGAACCCGTTTCAGCCATGAGTATTAGTAATGGGGTATCACAAATGTGCCGAGGCATTACCGCGGAACTAAAACATAAAACGAGCCGTCCTACAGCAGGCCAGCGGTTATATCAATCTTTCGGTTTGACAGGCGCGCGCGGTGAAGCTGAAAGTGGTTATCAATTAGTCGTCAATTTATCGCTCCCCTACTATTTAAAACAACTTGTTGAAGGTAAACCACAAGAACTCGCATTACTTGAAACGTTAATCCTATTAATGGCGAACAATGATGATACCAATGTTGCCAATCGTGGTGGATTGGAAGGGTTAGCATGGTTAAAAACACAAGCGCAAACTTTACTCGACCAAGGTGGATTAACAACCTCTGCTGATTTAGAAAAAATTAAATCATTCGATAATCAATGTATCGCAAAAAATTTAAGTCCAGGAGGAAGTGCTGATTTACTTATTTTAACGTGGTTTTTATCTCGGTTACCTTATTCAAAAGACAGGATCCATTTTACTCATTAATAAAAAATAAATTTAAATCAACATAGGAAAATTAAAAATCATTTTAATAAAGATATGTTAATTAAATATTGATTATTAGTTTAACGAATTTATAACTTATTTGGTATTGAAGAAGAGATTGACACTCTTCAACGAATCTCTGCATGCCAAATTTGTCATTAAACAAATTCATAATATTAAAGTTCATAAAATTTAATATTAATTAAGTTTAGTATTAATATTAAGGAAACTGGCCTATGCAAAAAGATAAAATATGGAAGCTATTTATTCTAATAGCGATTCCCATAATCATATCGCTTATTCCCACGCCGGAGGGGCTACCCCATATTGCTTGGTTACTATTTGGTCTCTACTTAGCCGCTATCGTCGGGCTGGTACTAAAACCTTATTCTGAACCTGTAATATTGTTAGCCACCATTGCTGCAAGTGCGACGATCATCGGTGTGACTGGCACTAAAGATGTCAAAGTGAGCGAGGTCTTAAGTGGTTATGCTTCGGGTACAACATGGTTAGTCTTTGCAGCGTTTACACTCAGTGCTGCTTTCGTGATCACTGGGTTAGGTAAACGACTTTCCTATGTTTTAATTGGTAAATTAGGTAGTACGACATTAGGTCTTGGCTATGTAACTGCCATCCTTGACTTAATTATCGCGCCTGCAACCCCCTCCAATACCGCGCGTGCTGGTGGGATTGTTTTCCCTATCATTAATAGTGTAGCGGTGGCTCTGGGTTCAGATCCCGAAAAAAGCCCTCGAAAAGCAGGTCACTACCTTTTAGTGAACGTTTATATGGTGACAAAAACCACCAGCTATATGTTCCTAACAGCTATGGCTCCAAATGCGTTAGCACTGGCGATGATGAGCGATATTATGGGCATTAGTTTGAGTTGGGGAGGCTGGGCGCTTGCAGCCGCAGTTCCGGGTCTTATCATGCTCATTTTAACGCCATTCATTATCTATAAGCTTTATCCACCTGAGTTAAAAAAGGTCAACAACAAAGAGATCGCCGCAAAAGGTTTAGAAGAGCTTGGCCCCATGACGGTAAGAGAAAAGCTGCTGAGTATTGTGTTCCTATTAGCTTTAGCGGGTTGGATCTTTGCCGATAAAATTGGTGTCAGTGCTTCCACTGTTGCGATTTGTGTTATGGCTTTGACATTAATTCTGGGCGTTGTGACTTGGGATGATGTGCTAAAAAATAAAGGTGGCTGGAATACCTTGATTTGGTACGGCGGTATCATCGGGATGTCTGGTGTACTGACAAAAGCTGGCTTTTTCGAATGGTTAGCCAATGTTATGGGTCAACACCTCTCATTCGGTGATCAAACCATGCTCGCCTTCTTTGTGATTATGTTTATCAGTGTTGCGATACGTTACCTCTTCGCGTCTGGCGGTGCTTATGTCGCTGCAATGGTGCCTGTGTTTGCAACTGTCGGTATGGTTGCGGGTGCACCACCAATGCTGCTAGCCCTCGGTCTACTCTTCTCGAATGCTTACGGTGGCAGCTTAACCCACTACGGAGGCGCGGCAGCACCAATCGTCTTCGGTGCTGGCTACAACGATATTCGTTCTTGGTGGATTATAGGTGGTATCGTTGCATTCTTAAGTTTACTGGTACATATGACAATTGGTTTAGGCTGGTGGGAAATATTAATCAGCTCCGGTTTAATTTAGAAAATAATAATCTGAATACAAATTAAATTAACAATGGGATCTGAGCTTATGAGATCCCATTTAAATATTAAATGCCCTCTTCCTATTATTTTGCTGTGCTATCGGCAGCGATTGTTTTTATTTCATGCCATCAACAGCATAAATAATAAATGAGCAATACTCTAAATAGGAAAATACATGAAAAAAATACCTTGTATGTTGATGCGTGGCGGCACATCTAAAGGCGTATTTTTATTAGCGGATGACCTACCAAAGAATATCCAAGAGCGCGATGAACTCATATTAGCTATTATGGGATCGGGCCACGCACTACAAATTGATGGTATTGGTGGTGGTAGCCCTCAAACCAGTAAAGTGGCAATCATTAGCCGCTCCCCCCACCCTGATGCCGACATTGATTATTTATTTGCTCAAGTTTCAGTGACGGAACGTATTGTTGATACCGCGCCTAATTGTGGCAATATTCTCTGTGCCGTTGGCGCTTACGCCATCGAAAAAGGGTTAATGCCTATAACAGGTGATGAAACAACAATCCGAATTCGTAATATCAATACGAATACTTTCGTCAACGCCACAGTACAAACACCAAATGGTCATATTGTTTATGAAGGTGATACCACCATTGCAAGCGTTCCTGGTCATGCTGCCCCTATCGCCCTCACATTTTTAAATGCGTGTGGTACAAAAACTGGAAAACTACTCCCCACGGGCCATGCCATTGATACTTTCGATGGCGTCGAAGTCAGTTGTATCGATATGGCGATGCCAGTTGTGCTCATTGACGCCCCTCAATTAAACAAAACGGGTTATGAGAGCGCGGCTCAACTTGAAGCGGATAAGGCGTTTATGCAGCGCCTAGAGAGCATTCGCCGCCAAGCTGGCCTTGCGATGGGATTAGGTGATGTCAGCCAAAAAGTGATCCCCAAGCCTGTTCTGGTTTCCCCTGCAATTCATGGTGGAACGGTTAACGTTCGCTATTTTATGCCTCATAAGTGTCACGGTGCATTAGCTGTTACAGGCGCTATTGCAATAGCGACAGGCACCATCTTAGAAAATAGCGTCATCAAGCGTCATTTAACAAAAAATGTCGATATGCAACATATCTCGATTGAACACCTCAGTGGTCATTTTGATGTTTCGCTCAATCAGCAAGGCGACTTCCCAGAAGGGTTACAAGCTTCCATTATTCGAACGGCGCGAAAGCTATTTTCCGGGGATGTGTATGTTCCTTAATCGGTTATCTCTCTGACACATGACGCCTATCTATTATAGGCGTCACCTTTCTCTAACTAGTGTGACTGAAATTCCCCTTGGATCACATAAGAAACTTGATGAGCCTCATCAGGTGTTGGCAATTCTAATTTACTTGCCATACGCTCCATTACCTTTTCTGGCACGGCGTAGTCACGTTGACGATTTTGTTGTTGCCACTGCTTGTAGGGAACTTCCAAATAAATAAGGTGGATTTTCGCCTGATAGCGGGCAAACAAACCGATCATACTGGCTCTTAATGACGCACTTAGTGAAGTTGCATTCCAAATAAAGTCCTTTTTTGCACGTAACAAGACTTTCGCCTGCTCCTTCGCTTGTTGAGCGACCCAACCTTGCGCATTTTTATCGGCAGGATCGATTTTATGCGCGCGACGAATTTCATCAAGGCAGACCACTTCCCATTGCGGATAATACTGAGCAATAAAGTGATCTTTTCCCATTCCCGGCAAGCCACACAGCATAACCACTTCACTTCCTTGCTCCTCAAAAGGCTCGTAATCCGTAGTGCCACGCTGGTGATGAAAATAGTGGAAACGCCCAGCCGCCGAAGCAAAAGCTTTTGGTTGCGTCCAACACCCCTGTTCGCGACAAAATAGCTCAAATATTTCAATGCGAGACAAGAGTTCCGACTGATCTTGGCATATGCGCCCCAATACGTCCGCCTTTGCTAATAAACACAGCAGTGACATATCAACACGTAAAGAAGCAGCAAATAGCGCCCGCTCAGGGTCGACTTTTTCCATCAACCATAAAGGTAAGCCATGATAGCGAACTAAAGCGGCGATTTGTTCACGTATCGCAAACGGGGTTTCAACCTCTCGATAAAGAATGCGTCGAGCAGATAATTCACCTTTTTTCGCATGACCAGGAGAGATAATACGCCCGTTTTCATCTTCTCGTGTTGTCGTACGCTTTTCAACATCATGCAGCAGTGCTGCTGCCCAAACGATATTTTGCTGTAAAACAGGGAGTTGTTGGTATTCAGGTAATGCTTCGAGTGCTGCTAAAACCATTTGTGTATGTGTTGCCACATCACCTTCGGCATGATGCAGCGCATCTTGCGGTACGCCTCGCATATCACGCACAAAATCAAATTGCGCCTCTAGCTGTGACCATGCGCGTTGTTCAGTCAATTGCCAACTCATACTTCCCCCTTTTGGCGTTCGAACGCTAACTTCGCTCGCTGCCAATGTCTTTTCCAATGAATATCGGTTTTAACATGGTTTTTTCGCACATATTTAAAGACATGCTGCATAAAATCAGCGACCAAAAAACGGCGGCTATCGCGAGTCACAATGCCTTCCATACTACAAGGTTGCTGAGTAAACGTATCACAAGCCCCAAAAAGGCTATCTTGTGAAGCGGCCTCACTAAGCTGAGCCGCATAAGCCTGTGGCCCAAGTTGCCTATCAATCTTGAGGGTTAGCTCCGGCACTGTTGGAAAATCAAATAAAGCGGCATAAAACTTCACCTCTTCCCAGCTAAGCCAATAGTCACCTTGTCGCACGGCAAAAACATAGAAGTAATCTTCAATATGTTGATATTCAATAGAGTGTATCGCATAGAGGTTTTCGCCAAACAGTTCGATATCCCCTAAATCGTTTTTAATTAACTGCCAGCGCTGGCGGATCTGTTGGCTCCATGCTGACTGTGTTGGCGCAGCATGCGAGCGAGCAAAAACCCCATATTGGCTTAAGCAATTATTTTCACCATCGAGTTTTTCGGTATGTACCAGTTGTTCAATATTCTGGATGTGCGACCACCAATCGCTATTGATACGATCATCACTGGTGGTGCCAGGTGAGAACGGATAGTGATACGTTCTACCATACTTTCTTGATTGCATATTCATCATGCTTTCTCTACAGAAATAGGAAAAACAACAAATCCTTTAGCAAGATTTGCCTCTGTGTTGTGTGAGAAATCAAGAGTTGGTATTACATATCTCTTCCGCGGAACGGCCTCGTTATGGGGGGTTACTTATTCAAAAGTAACAAATTCATTTAAAAACAGGCCGATTCTAGCCTAACTGTCAAGTAAAAGGCTATCAATTTAATCTGAATCTATGACGGTAATGGAGTGGCTTTCATCGCGTATCAGCCCACTTTCACTTTTACTGTGTCGCGCTGTTTAGCCCCTTTCCCTCAATTTTAAACGTTAAAAATGACAATGTGCCCCTTATCTTAAGGGGCACACCGATGCATTAAAAGGCTAACCTGTGGCTTAATATAAGCCGAGTACAGCACCTACCGCTAAGGTGAAGAAGCTAAACAGCCAAATCCAACCGAATGAATAGCGCAGATGGCGCCCCATATCAATTCCAGCAAGCCCCATTGCCAACCATGCAGCTGGTGAGAATGGGTTAACAAATGTTCCGGCGTTATTACCAATTGCCATTGCATATACGACCGAAGAGGGGTCTACACCAGCCGTTTCAGCGATTTGCTGAATAATAGGTAGCAGAGCAAAGTAATACGCATCGGTACTGGTGAAAATATCCATCGGTACGCCGAGGATGCCAACAAAGATATGGATTTTAGAGACCCATTCTGTTGGTAATATTGCCGTTAAATCTTCAGCGATCGATTTTAGCATTCCCCCATCCGACAAAATACCGAGGAAAGCACCCGCAGCGAGAATAATCGCGACCATGCCTAACGCTTGTGGGGCATGTTCAGAGAGAACCTTCATTTGATCTTTCGGATTAGGAAAATTAACCAGCAAGGCGATTGATAACGCAATCATAAACACATAAGGCGCCGATAACAGTCCAAATGCCAGACAAATAATAGAAGCGACAATTAACCCACCGTTAATCCATGGCTTTTGTGGCTTGTTTATTTGTTCATTCACATCCGCTATTTGCTCATTAGCAGGCAATAAAGAGTCCATCAGATACGGACTTGTGCCTTTAAGTGCAGCAGCGGCAATACGGCGTTTCTCACGTAACCCCATAATTACTGCGAATACCACAGCACCAGCCATACCGATGATCTGCACAGGGATCAAGCTTTGCCATAACGTTGCGGCATCAATGCCTGTCACCGCAGAAGCACGGCCTAATGGGCCACCCCATGGCACCATGTTCATAATCCCCATACTGGCGCACATCAATAACAACATTAAATAAGGGCTCATGCCGAGCTGGCGATATAAAGGCAGCAGTGCTGGAATAATAATCAGGAATGTCGCGGCACCAGAGCCATCTAAATGCACGACACCCGCAATTAGTGTGGTCATCACACACACAATGATCACATTGCCTCGCGTCATTTTGACCATCAAACGGATAAGAGGATCAAAAATATGCAAATCTTTCATCAAACTAAAGAATAAAATAGCGAACAGGAACATCGCCGCCACTTTAGAGACTTTATTGATACCGCTTTCAAAAAAAGCTGAAATTTCAGGGATTGAATACCCTGCAATCAGGGCGCCAATAAAAGGAATACAAGACATTGCAATGATAGGGCTAACTTTTCCCATCATAAGCAAGGTGACGATGGAAAGAATGATCAATATACCGATAATTGTTAACACATTGAGTTCCTTATTAGAATTATATTTTTAAGGTGAAAATTAAATACACTTAAACGAGTATTAATTTATTCCATTGTATATTTTCAATGTTGCGATATGCATTTTGAATATACGGTAAATACACATCTATCTCCCTGACCTTATATAAATCAAAATTAATTTTCGCAAGAGCTAGATCATTTTTTTGCTGAATAACAACCTAAAAATTAGCCATAAAAATCAGCGTTTAATATAAAAATTTAGAGCAAAACGCTATTAGCACCATTAAAACCATTAATTAAAATTAATACCAATATTAATTGTTTTTTATTTACTTAATTGCTAAGCTGGCGATTATAAGAGGGTAATTATTTTTAATTATCAAACTAGTTTATGTTTTCTATTTTTTTTTAGTGTTTTATTTTCACAATGAGGAGAAACAGACAGAAAATTATACTTTTTCACATAGTTCTCAAATTTATACTTATCTACTTGCATTATTCTGTGACTAATAGAATTGAGCTTTAACTGTAAAAAACCACATGAACAGCACAAAATGATACTGAACTTACTTGTATCATGGATAAATTAATCATGATCACTAAGGAACAAGACAGATGAGCTTCCTATTTTCCCCCGCAGCTTTGGGGCAAATTTCCCTAAAAAACAGGATCATTGTTCCACCGATGTGCCAATATTCCGCCATCGACGGCATGCCAACCGCTTGGCATCATTCACACTATATGAATCTCGCGCTTTCAGGGGCATCGTTAGTTATTGTCGAAGCTAGCGCAGTCACCCCCGCTGGGCGTATCACCTATAAAGATCTCGGTATCTGGAATGATGAACAGGCAACCGCCCTAAAAAACATGTTAGCAGATATCAGGCAATTTGCTGATGCACGCTTAGGTATTCAAATCGCTCATGCAGGTAGAAAAGCCTCAACAGATCTCCCTTGGCTGGGTGGTCAGAGCCTCTCTAAACAAGAACAAAATGGCTGGGAAACGGTCTCTGCGTCAAACTTGCCTTTTGGTCATTCACACCCGCCAAGAGAACTGAGCAAACAAGAGATCCACGACATCCAACAACAATTTGTCGATGCGGCTAAACGTGCAGAATATGCGGGATTTGATGTTATTGAAATCCATGCAGCCCACGGTTATTTATTGCATCAATTTTTATCGCCAATCGCGAACCAGCGCCAAGATGAATATGGGGGCAATTTTAAAAACCGCAGTCGTCTATTAATCGATGTATTTCGTGCGGTTAGAGATGCAGTTAATCCCAATATTGCTGTTGGCGTTCGAATTTCTGCAACCGACTGGGTTAGTGGTGGATGGGGGGTTCCTGAATCCATTGAACTTACTGAACAACTCGAAGAACTAGGCTGTGATTATATACACGTCTCGTCAGGGGGGTTATCGTCTGAGCAGCAGATCCCTATTAGCCCCAATTACCAAGTGCCACTCGCTCAAGCTATTCATGAGCATACAATGATGCCGGTGATTGCCGTCGGCCTTATTACTGAGCCTAATCAAGCCGAAGCGATAATCGCTACTGGGCAAGCGGATTTTGTATCAATCGGTCGAGGGATACTTTTTAACCCTCGTTGGCCTTGGCATGCGGCAGCACAACTAGGGCAAAATATCAGTGTTGCACCACAATATTTACGCAGTGCGCCTTATCAATATAAAAAGTTATTTAGCGCATAATAATAGTCACAGCGGTAACAAGACACTTACCGCTGTGATATATCTTAATTAACGCTCAGCTTTTGTACACTGATTAACAAATTCAACCATTGATTTTTGAAAATCAGCTTCTGCTGTTGCTGATTTCGCTAATTCACCTTCAATACGTTTATATTCTTTCAAACCGTATTTTTCGATTGTTTTGTCATATGCACAGGCACAAATTGCGCTAATAGCATCTGCGGTTTCACCGGCTGGACTCCCAGACGCTTTCACACAATCACTCACAAAAACTTTTTTAGATTCAGCGATTTCGGCTTTATCGTCCGAGCATGCTGCTAATAATGTCATAATGCCTGCCATACCCAAAATTAATGCGATCTTTTTCATCTTTAGCCTATTATAAATTTAGTTTGCATTACTATTAATCTAAAAAATTTAAATAAGAGAGTCATATTTAGATTAATTACCCATACCTTTCTCATGTAAATAATAATAGCTGCTTTAATTTAAAAAATCTCTATTATAAGGACTATTTTTAGTAAAAGTCTTATTTTGATAATGCACGAAAAGAGCGCCATCGATAATAAAAGAGAGCACTTAAAATAAGAATACAACCTATTATTTGGATCATTGGCATCCGTTCATGATACCAAATGGCAGCAACAAACACGGTCATCACCGGTTCTAAAATCATAATAATGGCAGCGTTCGCGGCAGTGGTATTTTTTTGCCCAATCAACTGCAAAATAAAACGTAAGCTAGTTGCTATCACCACACTGGCAATAAACCACATCAATATCGATGGCGCTAACGTGGTTGGCCACTCCTCTAATAAAAGAGATAACGTCAAACCAACCACGCCCGTACAAGCCAACTGAATAGCCGTTAAAGGTAAAACAGGAACACTACGCGCATAGACGCTGGTATAGCAGAAATAAATGGCTTGAACGATTGCGGCAGCTAAAAACCAAAGTTGACTACTCTTAAACTGAACTTGCCCCTTAAACAGGGTTAAACACGCTAAGCCTAATACTGCAACAGGTAACGCTTGCCAAAAATAACGTGTCGGCCGTATTTTTAAAAGCACCCAACCCACTAATGGCACAAACAGCATGGCTAGGCTCATGATAAACGCGCCCTCACCTAGCGAGTCTGTTGTAGCAACGGCATAAATCCATAAAACGACGTTGAGGGCCATCCATCCCCCTGTCATCAAAATACTCGGTAGTTGTTGCAAGCGAATATGATGGCGTTTCCCCCAACAAAAAGGGGCTAGAATGATCGCCGCCAATAAGAAACGACTACCTAAAAAAGCAAATATTGGCATGCCTTGTACAGCTTCACGAGAAAAAATCCATCCCCATGCGGCAATAAAAGTGGTCAGCACTAAAAATAGTTCGGCTTTCCTTTGCGACTGCATATTTTATTTTACCTATCAATCACGACATTATTGTCATCATCATACTGTCTATACTATTTATGCCAATCTCTATTTTGCCTCCTTGATTAAATAGGGCTTTGAAAACCTCTTCATTTCCTCTTAACACGCCAATGACATTAATAAAATACAGTTATCAATCACTATTCCTTCCTATTGACTGTTTTCTCATCGAATAAATGGGGAAATATGCCATTAAACTGGTCAATTTTTCTGAAATTTTGGAGTGACATAATGCAAATAGATAATTAATCAATGGCTTGATGCAGTGAGCACATTACACATCAGCTCAAAAAGGTAGGTCGATATGTCAATCACACATAAACATCCATATAGCGATTCAGAGAAAATTAGTCAGATAAAAAGCGCTATTAATACACGCAAATATGCTCATCCTGCTGAAATTAGCTTGTTATGGAAAAATGCCATGAACTCATCGTTCAATCTCAGTTGGTCTAAAGTGATGTTAGCGGCGTGTATCTCTACCGCTATTGTATTACTGTTGACATCCTACTAAACAAAAAAATGGCCGGGATCTTCTCCGGCCATTGCGGTTTTTGTTTGAGTAATGAATTACCAGAAACCTAAGACTTTCCACCAAATACTGCCTAAACCAATCCAGATAATAAGGTTGACGACACTCATCACAAATCCGGCTTTCCACCATTCGCCGAGTGTTACGTAGCCTGAACCGAAAATAATGGGGGCAGTTCCTGTGCCGTAATGGGTCAGAGACATCATCAAAGAAGAGGAGAATGCTAAGGTTAAGCCGAGTAACATCGGTGGAGCGCCAAGCGCTAAACCAGCCGCGAAGAAAGCAGCAAACATCGCGGTAATGTGGGCGGTTGTACTCGCAAAGAAGTAGTGTGAGTAGACATAGATAAGCACAAGGATTAATGCTCCCCAAACCCAACTCAATCCCATATTATCGATTGAAGTCCCTACTGAGATGGACATCCATTTAATTAAACCTAGCTTACCTAAGAAACTTGCCATCATCACCAAAGCAGCAAACCAAACAACGGTATCCCAAGCCCCTTTGTTTTTTAATACATCATCCCAATTGATGACGCCCGTGGCTAATAAAATACCCAGTCCAATAAATGCGGCCGTTGTTGCGTTAATCTTATAAGCAGGTCCAAATACGTGTTCGGGTACACCTGCCCACATCACCAGTAATAGCACAAACACGCCAAGCGTAATAACTTCTGGTAATGAAATTGGGCCTAATTGTTGTAAACGCTGTTTTGCAAAATTAGGCGCATCAGGGGTTGACGTAATTTCAGGTTTATACATGAAATAGATAACTAACGGCATCAAAATTAACGACACCAAAGCAGGTGCAAATGCTGCTAGCGCCCACATTGACCAAGTTAATTCATTTGCTCCTCCAGCTTCGCTGACAATCAAACTGACAATTAAAGGGTTTGGCGCCGTCGCGGTAATAAACATCGCTGAAGTAATCGGGTTAATATTATAGTTAACCAAAGAGAGATAACGCCCTATTTTACCGGCAGTACCATCATCGGCCTTAGAGCCAAAACTATCCGCAATGGAGCGCATAATAGGGTGAATGATCCCCCCGCCACGCGCAGTATTACTTGGGGTCACTGGCGCAAGTACTGTTTCTGCAATCGCCAGTGAATAAGCAATACCTAATGTTTTTTTACCAAATAAGGAAATAACATAATAGCCAATCCTCGCGCCTAATCCGGTTTTATTTAGGCTCATTGAAACCATAATAGAAATACCGATTAACCAAATCAGGTCATTTGAGAAACCACTTAATGCATCCGCTATCGCATCCTTTGTGGAGTTTGGATTAGTCACTCCCGTTGCAGCCACTAAAGCAATGGCAATAATGGAAACACCGCCAATAGGAAGGGCTTTACCAATAATTGCGGCGATCGTTCCAACAAAGAGTGCTAATAGATGCCAAGCATCGGGATTAACACCTTCGGGAACAGGGATTAGGAACCAAATAATAAGTGTGATTGCAACTGCTATCAATGTAGGTATAGGTTTTAATGGGGTCAGTTTATTCATATCGGGCATCCATACATGTTTTTAAGATGGAAATAAAAAATTCTTAGCAATATATTTTTTATCATTACAAATATGTTAACTAAATATCTTTGACAGACATTGATCGTTATCATTGACATAGCTATTTTTACATATAAAAAACGTTTTAAATTTAGTAACAAAGAGTAATTAGTAATTACAACAATTTACTAATAGCATTTAACAAGGAACCATCATAATATTAACTTTTATTTTATAAACGACAACGACAATGTATAACATTCATATAAAAAGCACGTTCATTATCTTAAATAATTAACCATACAAAAAACATTGTTTATTTAATTTAAAATAGACGTTGAAACATCAACAATATACAAAACCCAATGATTTATTTATATTACAATAGGTAAAAATGCAGGCTGAATCGAATTATTCATACAAATAATCTTAATTTTGCTAAATAGCATTAAATAACAAATTCAAAAATTTCGAGTTAAATGTACAAATAACACGCTATTCATCAATACGTACTTAGATGTTTTAATAACCTTATATCTTATTAGATAGTCTAGTAGGAAACTATTTACCACTACATTACAATTATCACTTGATTAAACTTCATACATATTGTGGTTATTTAATCTAATCTTAATCATGGACACTCTAAATTAGATAACTATTCTAAGGAAATATAGATGATAAAGCATGATGTAAATTGTTATAAAGAGCACCAACCTTGCATTATTTTATGTACAACAAACAGCCAAAATAATGCGGTCAAGATTGCTCAACAGTTATTAGATAGACGCTTGGCGGCCTGTGTTTCATTGCTGCCTGAGATAACCTCCATTTATCAATGGAAGAACGAGATCGCACAAGATAAAGAGGTACTGTTACTCATTAAATCTACTAATAAAAACCAAGCTGAATTGTTTTCTGCTATCAAGGAAATCCACCCATACGAAACTCCTGAATTGATTAGCCTCGATTTGGATCAGGTCGACAGTGGATATTTGGCGTGGTTAGTTAAATCAGTCAAATAAGCGTCATCATGGTGTTAAATAGTGAGGTTGTTCTCAATATTCCACTCTCCATGGCGTTACCGATAGATTCGCTAACTGGTCTGCTATGGTAAGTAAAAAATAAATGCTATACAGAAGTTCTCGTTTTCGCTTTATTTGCCCTCTTTATTGAGGGCTTTTTTCGATGGTTTTTTTTGGTCGGTCGAAAAAATGACCCCTTCGCTGGCTGGGGCCATTGATAGATTAATGCAACTATAGCTGGCGAACAGGGGCATCCCCTGCAACATAATAATCAGCCTGACTTGCCGGTAAGGGTTCACGCCCACGGATTTTATCCGCCATCTTTTCGGCGATCATAATTGTCGTTGCATTCAAGTTACCTGTAATAATCAAAGGCATGATTGAAGCGTCAATCACTCTTAGATTTTCAAGGCCATGTACACGACCTGCACCATCAACGACCGCCATTTCATCGTATCCCATCTTACAAGAGCCACAAGGATGGAATGCCGTTTCAGCGCGCTCGCGGACAAAAGCATCAAGCTCGTCGTCTGATTGGACATGTTTACCGGGGCTAATTTCCTCACCTCGGTACGGGTCTAATGCTGGCTGAGCCATAATTTCGCGGGTAATGCGAATGGCGGCACGGAACTCTTCCCAATCCTGCTCACTCGACATGTAATTAAACAAAATACTCGGGTGTTGGTAAGGATCCGTTGACTTTATCCTCACACGCCCTCGACTCGGCGAACGCATAGAGCCTACGTGAGCTTGGAAACCATGTACATTTACTGCATTACTGCCGTTGTAATTAATTGCAACAGGCAAAAAGTGGAACTGGATATTTGGCCATGCAAACTTATCACTTGTCCTGATAAATCCGCCCGCCTCAAATTGGTTACTAGCACCGATACCCGTTCCTTTAAACAACCACTCCGCACCGATAGCGGGTTGGTTATACCATTTTAATGCTGGATAGAGCGAAACGGGCTGCTTACACTCATATTGCAAATACATCTCAAGGTGATCTTGCAAATTTTGCCCTACCCCAGGCAACACATGCACCGCGGGGATATTAAACTCTTTGAGCACATCTTCTGGCCCTACACCTGAGCGCTGCAATATTTGAGGTGAAGCAATGGCGCCAGCACACAAAAGCACCTCTTTACGGGCTTTGGCATGCACGGCAGTTTTACTGCTCCCTTGGTAGAATTTCACGCCAACCGCTTTTTTCGATTCAAATTCAATAACATCTGTAGTGGCGTGGGTAATAATGGTCAGATTTTTACGTTTTCTAGCCTGATCGAGATAACCTCGAGCCGTACTCGCACGACGCCCTTTTGGTGTTACCGTTCTATCCATTGGACCAAAGCCCTCTTGTTGATAACCATTTAGGTCATCTGTTCTTGGATAGCCAGCCTGAACCCCCGCTTCAACCATGGCATGAAACAAGACGTTATTACCATTTTTAGGCGTAGTCACACTGACAGGACCATCGCCACCATGATAATCATTTGCACCGATATCCCGCGTTTCCGCTTTGCGAAAATAAGGTAAACAATTGAGGTAACTCCAGTCTTCTAAACCTGGAGTTTGCGCCCACCCGTCAAAATCCAATGCGTTACCTCGGATATAACACATACCATTGATCAGCGATGACCCCCCAAGCCCTTTTCCGCGCCCACACTCCATACGGCGGTTGTTCATGTAAGGTTCAGGATCAGTTTCATAGGCCCAATTATAGCGTCGACCTTGTAATGGATATGCTAATGCCGCTGGCATTTGTGTACGAAAATCGAACCTGTAGTCCGGTCCTCCAGCTTCAAGGAGCAGCACAGTAACATCAGAATCTTCTGTCAGGCGGGTAGCAAGAACGTTACCGGCTGAACCAGCACCGATAATAATGTAGTCATAGACCATTGTTATCTCCTCTGTTTCAGTCAAATTAAAAATAAGAAATTAAAATACGGATGCAAACTCCCCAAGTTCGACTTGTATTGATTTGATTTGAGTATAATTTTGTAGTGTGACTAAGCCATTTTCACGGCCAACCCCTGAGTGCTTATAGCCCCCGACAGGCATTTGCGCGGGTGATTCACCCCATGTATTAATCCAACAAATTCCGGCTTCTAATTGATGAATGACACGATGCGCGCGGGATAAATCACAAGTCACGATCCCCGCTGCCAAGCCATATAGCGAGTTATTCGCGCGTTCAATCACCTCATCTTCAGATTGGTAACTGAGAATGCTCATCACAGGGCCAAAAATCTCTTCTTGAGTGATTTGCATATCATCAGAACAGTCGGTAAATACCGTAGGTAATACATACGCGCCTTGAGCAAACTCACCTTCTGTGAGGCGTTCACCTCCACAAAGCAGTTTCGCCCCTTGTTGTTTACCAATTTCGATATAACGCAACACATTTTCCATATGAGCAAAACTCACTAGCGGGCCAAAATTGGTTTCATCATCAATAGGCGAGCCTATTTTGATACGTGCAACACGTTGTTGGATCTTCTCTTCGAATTGCGTTTTTAAATGTTCTGGAACAAAGACCCGCGTACCATTAGTACAAACTTGCCCCGAACTGTAAAAATTAGCCATCATGGCAATATCAGCAGCCTTATCCAGATCTGCATCATCAAAAATAATCAGTGGTGATTTCCCCCCTAACTCCATCGTGACATCTTTTAGAGTTGACCCAGAGGCATTTGCCATCACTTTTTTACCTGTAGGCACGCCACCTGTGAAGGAAATTTTGGCAATGCCCGGATGCTCCGTCAGCCATAGGCCCACATCAGCGCCTCCTCCTGTCACCACATTAAACACACCGGCAGGTAGCCCAGCTTCTGTGTAAATTTCCGCTAATTTGAGTGCGGTCAATGAGGTCACTTCACTTGGCTTAAAGATCATGGCATTACCTGCGGCTAAAGCAGGAGCAGATTTCCAAAGTGCGATTTGGATAGGGTAATTCCAAGCACCGATACCAGCGACAACACCTAACGGCTCACGGCGCGTATAGGCAAATGAACTGTCGCGTAATGGGATCTGTTCGCCTTCTAAAGCGGGGATCAAACCGGCGTAGTATTCGAGAACATCCGCCCCCGTCACAATATCCACATAACGCGTTTCTGAAAGTGGCTTGCCAGTATCTAATGTTTCTAACTGAGCCAACTCGTCATTACGTTCACGTAAAATATCAACTGCTCGACGTAAGATGCGTGAACGCTCTATTGCCGTCATTGATGCCCATATCTTTTGCCCTTGTTTGGCACTTTCCACCGCCCAATCGATGTCTTCATGTGTCGCCGATTGTAAACGAGCGATCACTTCACCGTTCGCTGGGTTAATTGCATCAAACTGCCCACATTCCGGTTGTGAGCTATCTACATAACCACCATGAATATAAAGTTTATGTAATTGTGGTTCGTGCATAATATCTCCCTCCTATTAAAACGTTTCTTTTGGTTTAGCTATCCCGCGACCGACTGAGCTGCATATCGATATACTCATTCGTGATGGTCAACGCATCCTGTAATGGAAAAGCTTCATTACTCAATGCACTACGTAACCATAACCCATCAATTAACGCCGCCAGCCCTTTTGCGGCCATACGCGCGGCGTGCTTATCGAGTACTCGAGCAAACTCATACGTTAGGTTGGAATACAATCGCCTATCATTCACTTGCTGCAACCGATTTAAATTCGGTTGATGCATGCTACTTGCCCAAAAGGCTAACCATGTTTTCATCGCCGCCTCACTGATTTGCGAAGAATCAAAGTTACCTTCAACGATGGCTTGAATGCGCTGTTTAGGTTGGGCATGACTCAGCATTCTTAAACGCATTGCCACGGCGATCCCAAGTTGGTACTGAATATGACGCATGGTGGCTTCTAACAGACCATTTTTATCGCGGAAGTAATGGCTGATGATCCCTGTTGATACACCCGCCTTTCGAGCAATTAACGCGATACTGGCCTCTTGCATGCCCACTTCATTAATCACTTCAAGTGTGGCTTGAATTAACTGCTGCTTACGTATCGATTGCATTCCTATTTTCGGCATAACCTCTAGACCCAAAAAAATACAGTGAACCCTGTTATTAAACTTTTTTTTAATTGAACATTCAATCAATATTAACTATATTTTATCACAATTGTTTTACAAAATTAGGAGGAAGATAGATGTAAAAAAACAACTCTTTGCAATTAATTCAATTAATTAGCAAAGAATGTAACTTTTAACTTTTGAATAAGTAAAATTGTGGAAACTGCCGATGACAACTCAAAATAGTCCAAAAAATCAGCAGAAAGACAAATTAAACTCTGTGGTTTTTTTCACTTCTGCTGGTCTAATACTAGCATTTTCATTTTTCACCATACTCATGACAGAAACCGCCAACCAATGGATCGTCGCAACACTCGGATGGGTATCAAAAACGTTTGGTTGGTACTACTTGTTAGCCGCAACACTGTATATTGTCTTTGTGATATTTGTGGCAACATCACGCTTTGGTAATATCAAATTAGGGCCGGAGCAATCAAAACCTGAATTTAGCGTATTAAGTTGGTCTGCCATGCTGTTTGCGGCAGGGATCGGTATCGACCTAATGTTTTTCTCTGTTGCCGAGCCTGTCACGCAATATATGCTGCCACCCACTGGCGAAGGGGAAACATTAGAAGCAGCTCGTCAGTCGATGGTGTGGACTCTCTTCCACTATGGCCTGACGGGCTGGTCTATGTATGCGCTGATGGGGATTGCGCTCGGTTACTTTAGTTACCGATATAACTTGCCTTTAACCATTCGCTCTGCCCTTTACCCTATTTTTGGTAAACGTATCTATGGGCCAATCGGCCATACTGTCGATGTTGCCGCCGTTATTGGTACAATTTTTGGTATTGCGACCACATTAGGTATCGGTGTGGTACAGCTTAACTATGGTTTAAAAGTCCTGTTTGATCTCCCCCAAGGGCTTGGCGTACAAGGTGGCCTGATTTTACTTTCGGTCATTATGGCCGTTATTTCCGCCACATCTGGGGTTAATAAAGGGATCCGTATCTTATCCGAACTGAATGTTTTGCTCGCATTAGGGTTGATTTTATTCATTTTGTTTGTTGGTGATACGGAATTTTTACTCAATGCGTTAGTGCTTAACGTGGGTGATTACATTAATCGCTTTATGGGAATGACGCTTAACAGCTTTGCTTTTGATAGACCAACAGATTGGATGAATAGCTGGACGCTATTTTTCTGGGCTTGGTGGGTTGCATGGTCGCCGTTTGTGGGCTTATTCCTCGCACGAATTTCCCGTGGACGGACAATTCGCCAGTTTGTCATTGGCACGCTGATTATCCCTTTCGTGTTCACCCTACTTTGGTTATCTATTTTTGGTAACAGCGCCTTATACGAAATCATTCATGGCAACAAAGAATTGGCAGAAACGGTGCTTGCCGCCCCTGAAAAAGGCTTTTACTCCTTACTAGAGCTCTATCCCGGGTTTGGTTTGACCGCATCGGTGGCAACGATCACTGGCCTACTATTTTATGTGACCTCTGCGGATTCTGGGTCACTCGTACTCGGGAATTTCACCTCAAACCTAAGCGATATCAATAATGATGCGCCTAACTGGTTACGTATTTTCTGGTCAGTGGCGATTGGTTTATTAACCCTAGGTATGTTGATGACCGATGGGGTTGCCGCACTACAAAATACGACCGTGATCATGGGGTTACCTTTTAGTTTTGTGATCTTTTTTATTATGGCGGGGCTGTATAAATCGCTAAAAGTCGAAGATTTCAGGCGCGTCAGTTCACTCACCACCAATGCACCAGCGCCTTTATATGGCAATGGTAAGTTAAATTGGAAACAGCGGTTGGGCCGTGTGATGAACTTCCCCGGTACCACTTACACTCAACGTATGTTGGATCTAGTGTGTACGCCTGCCATGCAAGAAGTGGCAAAAGAGCTATCACTACGCGGCGCTAATGTGGAATTTAATATTCTGCCCCCTGCCGAAGATGAGCGTTTAAATCACCTAGAGCTCGTGGTTGATTTAGGGGAAGAACAGAACTTTATCTATCAAATTTGGCCGCAACGTTACTCTGTTCCCGCCTTTACCTACCGCGCACGTTCAGGTAAATCCCATTACTATCGCCTAGAAACTTTCCTTTGGGAGGGAACACAAAGCAATGATTTAATGGATTACACCAAAGAACAGGTGATCAGTGATATTTTAGATCAATATGAAAAACATCTTAATTTCATTCACTTAAGCAGAGAAGCGCCAGGGGCAACATTAACCTTTCCTGAAACTAATTAATCGTTTTACTGCAAAGGGGCCATTAGGCCCCTTTTTAAGCTGCAACAATACACGTGTTTTTGAAATAAATTTCATGACAAGTGATTAATCTGTTCATCATTTGACCAATAAATATGGCGTATTTTGTTCATTAATGGCGCGATGCCAGATGGCTAAAATTCCCCCTATTCAAGGAGAAATGATGATGAACAAGACACTATTTGCCCCTTATTTGGATGTGACCGTTGATGCGATTTGGAATGACCCGCTTTCTCCTAACGGCAAACCAAACCCTAAATATAGCCAAGCTGCAATTAGTCACAGCGTTGATGGTGTTTACTTGGCTTTTTTAACCGCTGATCCTAATAATAATGCCGCATGGGGAGCATATTCGAGTATGCCTATCGCTTGGGCTAAGCCATTTTGTGATGCGTTAATTGAAGCCAATATCAAAGTGATTGTGTCATTCGGAGGTGCGGCTAACTATGATGTCTCTGCAAGGCAAACTGTTGACCAATTGATTGCAACTTACCAAGAAGTCATTGATATACTTGGTGCCTCACAACTGGATTTTGATTTTGAAAATGATTTATACGATGCCGATAAAACCTTTACCGCACTATCAACCATCGTGAAAAATAACCCTGATATCACCTTGAGCCTAACGTTACCTGTTATGCCGTATGGCCTTGTCGAAAAAGGGTTAGCGCTAGTACAAAAATCGGTTAACGCAGGTTTAAAAATGAAAGTGAATGGTATGGCGATGGATTATGGTCAAGGAACGGATAAAAATATGGGGCAGGCCGCCGTAGATGTGGCAACCAGTCTAAAAAATCAATTAAAAACCTACTACCCTACACTGACAGATGCTGAGCTGTATGATTTAGTACAAGTCACACCGATGATCGGCCTTAATGATGATAGGTCTATGTTTAATTTTAACGATATCAATACATTAAGTAATTTTGCAAAAACTAATGGTGTGAACTTAATTTCAATGTGGAGCTCAACTCGCGATAGGGTCGGCGTCGGCGAGTCCGCATCAGCCTCTTATTCAGGTAACCCCGAGCAAACCAAAGATTTTGAATACACGGAACGCTTCACTAACGCACTGAAATAACGGCCCAAGGTGAGGCGATACATTGCCTCACCTTATTTTCCTGCTTGTTCAATCATGTGCTTCAATTGTTGCGGATCATGCAACCATGCTGGCTCACTAGTGCATCCCATCGTGGTGAAAGAGCGATGACAGACATCATTACCCCAACTATCCCACGCATCATTTTGTTGTTTTTGAGTAAGTAAATATTCATAGCTGCGCTCCTCTTCAGCGACTTTCTTGTTTGGATCAAACATGAAGCGTTGCTGCTGCTTGATAGCATCAATACCTTGATAATCTTCATCATACACACGGTCAGCAGGCGCTTTTTCTGTGAAGGTATAATCCGTTGCTATGGCTTGGGGAGACATAATAAATAGGCTAAATATCAATAAATTTTTAAGCATCATCATATTTTCATTACAAAATAATGCCAAAATTATAAATATGACAAATGAGATGGCGAGTTTTATCAGTAAAAACTCGCGTGATTGGTCTTTTTATCCGCAAATAAGTGATAGTTTAACCAAGCATCAAACGATTGATTTAATTAAACTTTAATATCAAATAGTCAATCATATAAAGCTCAATGAAAAATAACTGGTTTAAACCCTGACTATGACGGATAAGCGTGGTATCCCATTTTTTCTGAAATCTGACGTCCGGCAGCCTTTAGCAAACGGATATAATATTCCAACTGCTGTTCATCAAAACGAATTGTAGGAAAGGAGATTGATAGTCCTGCTATCACATGCCCTAAGCGGCCATAAATAGGTACGGCAATGCAACGTAACCCTAACTCTTGCTCTTCCCTATCCTCTGCATAATGTTGCTCTCGCACCACCGCTAATTCAGCCATTAACGCCTCAATACTCAATAGTGTTGTATCGGTTTTTTTGACGAATTCAATCTGCGCTAAAATACCTGTTACTGTTGCTTCATCCTGCCATGCTAAAAGCACCTTACCGATCGCAGTACAATACAATGGATTACGCCGTCCAACCCGTGAGTACATGCGCAAGTTGTAGCTAGAATCAATTTTATGAATATAAATAATCGCATTATCATCAAAAGCACCAAGGTGCAGCGCTTCATGGGTTAACTGTCCAATATGGCGCATCTCCTTATCAGCAATTTCAATTAAATCAACATACTCTAGAGATTTAGCACCCAACTCGAATAGTTTAAGCGTCAATGAATATTTATCCGCTTCCCCTTCCTGTGCCACATAACCTAATTGTTTCATGGTTTGCAAGAAACGATAGGTAGTCGCTTTTGACATCAGCAGTCGTTGTGAAAGCTCAGACACACCAATCTCTTTTTGTTCTCCTAATGCATTGAGAATACTGAATACTTTTACTACTGACGAAACGGCATCCGTTTGCGTGACCTTATCCACCATTCACCTTCCTATTTATTCAAATCAATATGATAGCCATATCAGATGGTTTGATGTGCTGACTTTATGTTTACTCAACAGCATAAAGATCACTTTCATGAAAAACAAGAACGGTGATTTGATATTTTTAAAACGGCGTTTCATTTTTATTTGAACTTGTCTAAAAAATAGGTTTTAATGCTGTTAGCTAATGAGGTTTGACTCAATTCAGTTATAAAAAATAAAAACGATAGGTGGTAAAAATGGCTACAGCTTTGCAAGTTGCCGTGATTGGCGAATGTATGGTTGAGTTACAAAAATCAGGGGAATTATTTAAGCAGACTTTTGGCGGAGACACCCTAAATAGTGCACTCTACCTTGCACGTTTAACCCACAAACAAGGTGTTGTCACTCGCTATTTAACGGGGCTTGGTCAAGACCCCTTTAGCCAACAAATGCGAGAAAGTTGGCAAGCCGAAGGGATCTATACCGACCATGTCGTGATCGCCGAAAAACACCTTCCCGGTATGTATTTAATTGAAACATCAGAGGATGGCGAGCGCCGTTTTTTTTATTGGCGTGATAACTCAGCGGCCAAATTTTGGTTGAATGAGCAAACCGCCGAGCGAACTCAACAATTACTCAATCAACAGCAATATATCTATCTAAGTGGGATTAGCTTAGCCATTTTACCTGAACCCGCTCGCCAATTACTGTTTACACTGTTAGCAACGGCTCGCCAATCAGGTGCTAAGGTCATTTTTGACAATAATTATCGCCCTGCATTATGGCCTTCTGTCGAGGCGGCACAGCAAGCCTACCAACAAATGTTATCACTGACTGATATTGCATTTTTAACTTTTGATGATGAGCAACTGCTGTATGGTGATCAGCAAGAAAGCCAATCCATTGCACGTGCACAGCAGCAGGGTGTTGAAGAGATCGTTATTAAACGCGGAGCAAAACCCTGCTATATCATCATTCACGATCAACAATTCGAAGTGGCTGCGAATAAAGTGACTCACGTCATTGATACCACCGCCGCTGGCGATTCTTTCAGTGCAGGCTATCTTGCCTGTCGAATTCTAGGTGGCTCTCCTGAAGAAGCGGCTCGCACAGGCCATTTACTTGCAGGAACCGTGATCCAACACCGAGGCGCCATTATTCCGCGTGAAGCGATGCCTATCATAGAGCTAAACAATATCAAAGGGATCTAAACATGAATCAATTAATCGAAAAACTAAAAAAAATCAGTGTGGTGCCAGTGATCACAATCAACAAGGCGGAACATGGCGCGCCTCTCGCACAAGCGCTAATGGAAAATGGTCTACCTTGTGCTGAGGTCACCTTTCGCACTCCCGCCGCAGTACAAGCGATTAAAAATATGCGAGCAACACACCCCGAAATTCTTATTGGGGCGGGCACGGTATTGACCACGCAACAGGTTGATCAAGCCATTGACGCTGGCGTGGATTTTATCGTAAGTCCAGGTTTTAACCCTAAAATCGTCGCTTATTGCCAACAAAAAAATGTCATTATTATCCCTGGGCTCAATAACCCAAGCTTAGTTGAGCAGGCATTAGAATTTAATTTAACCACAGTGAAGTTTTTCCCAGCAGAAGCTTCTGGTGGCGTAGCGATGCTAAAAGCGATGAGCGCGGTTTATCCTGTTAACTTTATGCCAACAGGTGGGATCAATCCCAAAAATATCAAAGAATATAAAGCACTACCATCTGTATTAGTTTGTGGTGGCTCGTGGATGGTGCCTAATGAGCTGATCGATAATGAAAATTGGCAAGCTTTAGGCCAATTAATTGCTGACGCTGCGAGCCTTTAACCAACGCCTCTGGCGCTCTTTACACTATCTTAAGTCAAGAGCGCCAACTTATAGAAGCGTAGCGATAATACGCAATAAATTACAGTCACATTATTGATACTCTCATCCTTTAGCTAGCCACTTCCCTGTCTGCTCTTTTAATCGTAAATAGCCTACGACTCCGTTAATGATTTTAAACGACCGCGTAAACGTTTTATGGCTTGGCTATGGAGCTGACTGACTCGCGACTCTCCGACCTCCAAAACCGCACCAATTTCTTTTAAGTTCAATTCTTCTTGATAATAGAGGGTAAGTACCAGTTTCTCCCGCTCTGGTAACTGCTCAATTGCCTCAATGATTTGTGCGCGTAGATTAGACTCCATCAGTAAACTTAATGGATTGCCTCCATCACTTTCATCAATAGCAGGCTCACAGCTTTCGCCATGAATTTCATGCCATTCATCATAGGAATAAAGTTGACTGTTGTTGGTATCAAGTAAGGCTTGACGGTATTCTGTAACGTCAATATTGAGTGCTTGGGCAATTTCACTTTCCGTCGCACTGCGACTCAATGATTGCTCTAATTCTCCAATGACTTTAGCCATTTCACGAGCTTGTCGGCGCACACTACGCGGTGCCCAATCTCGGCTGCGCAATTCATCTAGCATGGAGCCGCGAATACGCTGCACTGCATAAGTGGCAAATGATGCTCCTTGAGAAGCATCGAAGCGCTCTAACGCATGCAATAACCCGATACCGCCAGCTTGAATAAGATCATCAATATCGACGCTCGCAGGCAATCTCACTTGTAATTTTAGGGCCTCATGTCGTATTAAGGGATAATAACGCTCCCATAGGCTATTTTTATTAATTACACCTTCGGCAGTATACAAATCACTCACAACCGGAATCACCCTTTAAAACTTATATAAAGGTATTCATTATGCTAGCTGCACAATAATTCAATCCGTAGAGTAATGAGGTAAATTAGTGCTATTTATCCTAACCTAAATAAATTTAGCGAAGACAATTACACTGTGAATATATAATGTGATGCCTGAATGATAAACAAAAAGGCCAGAACAACGTCTGGCCTTCAATCACTGATATTAATCCGTGACGAATTAACGTAACAGGCTCAGAACACCTTGTGGAACTTGGTTTGCTTGTGCCAGAACTGAAGTACCTGCTTGTTGCAGGATTTGACCACGGCTCATGTTAGACACTTCTGTTGCAAAGTCAGCGTCTTGGATACGGCTACGTGCCGCACTCAAGTTGTTGACTGAGTTGTTCAGGTTATTGATAGTAGATTGCATACGGTTTTGGAATGCACCCAGTTTAGAACGGTATGAATCCACATTTTTCAGTGCAGTATCTAAAGTATCTAATGCGTCAGATTTTGCAGCAGTACCACCACCTAGACCAGTGATCTCAGCACCTTTCACATATTCAGTTTTACTTGGAGTAGTTGTTGTGTCTTTAGTCGCTGCGTACCATTTATTATCTGTTGTATCTTTGATATAGAATTTAGCAGGATCTGTTTTATCTGCATAAATTTCAGCAGTGCCAATTTTTGCGCCGCCAGCGGTTCCAACAGCATAGCTATCAGCATCTACGGTGATTGCAGTGCCTTTACCTGCTGGCTCTTTTGGACCAGCTGCAGCCGCAGAAACCTTCTCAACTTTGTCTTTGAAATCTTTGATACCTAGTGTATCAAGATCCATTTTTTGCATTTCCATGCTGATAGTTTGACCATCTTTCGCACCCACTTGGTAAGAAACAGTGTCACCATTTAGAATTTGTGTTCCGTTAAATTCAGTGTGTTGATAGATACGGTCGATTTCATCCAGACGTTGTTGTACTTCATCACGAATTGAAGTGATATCGCTGTCAGAGTTACTGCCGTTAGCTGCTTGAACAGTCAGTTCACGGATACGTTGCAAGTTTTCGTTGATTTCGTTAACTGCGCCTTCAGCAACTTGCGCCATTGAAATACCGTCGCTCGCATTACGAGAAGCTTGGGTCAACCCTTTGATGTTAGCAGTGAAACGGTTAGCAATCGCTTGACCTGCTGCGTCGTCTTTTGCGCTATTGATACGTGAACCTGAAGATAGACGCTCAATTGCAGTACCCAGTACGCTTTGTGAACGGTTTAGGTTGTTCTGAGTTGTCAGAGACAGGATGTTAGTGTTGATAACCTGTGCCATAATATATGTCCTTGTTATTCCGTAATAATAAAGTTAGCCAATCTGTTAGGCTTTACAGTTTGTTGCCAGCAATACCATTATCGGCGGCATAAAAAAGGGCTTTAGGGATTTCGACAAAAATTTTTTATCTCAAAGCGAGAAACCCAGCTACCGCCCCGCTCCAAGCGGTAAATTATTTTGTCAAAATAAATTTATAAACCGCAAATTTTAAATTATTGATTATCAATAGAGATAAATACCCTGTTTTGTAGGGTCAACTCCTGCCATCATTATTTATCGACTTAGTCTAAGATTTCCGTTCTTCTCGCCGATAACCCTGTAAATGAGAATAATTTTTTAGGAGAGAACAATGGCTGGTATATCGACACTCGGTATCGGGGCAAACTTAGACTTAAATAACCAAATGGACCAACTTGAAGCGATGGAAAAACGTCGCCTTGAGCCATTAACGGCACAAAAAGCCAGCTATGATGCACAGATTAGCGCTTTTGGTAAGATGCAGTCATCTCTAGAAAAATTAAAAAAAGCGGCGGAAGATCTTAAAAAATACAATGATATCAGCACCACCAAAGTGAACGGTGAATATAAAAGCTTCGACGTTAAAACAGATGGCAAGGCCGTAGCTGGGGTTCATGATGTCCTAGTCACTCAACTTGCGAAAGCACAAACTATTGCGACTAAAGGCCATGATGATAATAAAAAATTATTAGGTAACGGTAACGCAGAGCGAACTATCACTATCACTCAGCCTGCTGAAGAAGATCCCATTATTATCAAACTTGATAATGAACACACCTCTTTGGTTGAAATCGCTGATGCTATCAATAAAACAGATAAAACGGTCACCGCCGCGGTGATCAAAGATAAAAGTAATCGTTATCATCTTGTCGTTACCTCCAAAAAAGAAGGTACTGAACACCGTATTAATATCAAAGTTGAAGGTGATGACGAGCTCGCTAAAATACTGAATGTTGAGTCTGAACTAGACAGTGGTGGAAATGTCGTTTTAAAAGATAAAGAAAACATCGGCATGGAGCAAAAAGTTCCCCCGCAAAATGCCTTGCTAAATATTGATGGTTTTGAACTTGAATCACAAAGCAATGAAGCAAAAGATCTCTTTCCTGGGCTCACTTTGACATTGAAAAAAGAGAGTGAAGACAAAAAACCTGACCATTTGATCATTTCTGAAGATATTGAGCCCGCTAAAGCAAAAATTAAAGCGTGGGTAGACGCCTATAACGAATTCCAGAATTTAGCCAAAGAATTGACCAAATATACGCCAACAACGAAAGGAACCGCCCCAGATAAAACCAATGGCCCACTCATCGGTGATTCGACATTACGCACAATTCAAAGCCAATTACGTACTCAAATACGTTCAGCACAAGATAGTGGTGAAATTAATTTATTAAATAAAATGGGGATCACACAAAAAGTTGATGGCACATTAGAGATAGAAGATAAAAAGTTCGAAAAAGCGTTAAAAGAGAATCCTGGTAGCGTCAAAAGTTTCTTTATGGGGGATGGTAAAGAGACGGGCTTTGCAACCGAGAACTTTAATTTCTTAAAAGATACCCTCGATGCCCGCGAAGGCACACTGCATAACGCGACTGATGGCGTACAAAAGAAAAAGAAAAGCCTTGATAAGCGTATTGAACAAACTAATAAGCAGATTGAAAACACCATGGATTTATACCGCCGCCAATTCCAAAATTTAGATAAAATGATGAATTCACTCAATAGCACCAGTAACTCATTAGGCAGACTGTTAGGTTAATAATTATGTATCAGCAAAAAGCAAAACAAGCCTACCAACAAGTCGATTTGGAAAGTGAAATTGCCAATGCGACCCCATACCAACTGATTAGCATTCTCTATCGAGGGGCGTTAAGCGCCCTCAAACGTGCTGAAATTTTTATGCAACAAAATAATATCGCTGCAAAAGGCAAAGAACTTTCTAAAGCAATCGATATTATTGACACAGGTCTAAAACAGGCGCTCAACCATGAGGCCGGAGGTGAAATCGCCGATAATCTTGCAAGTCTTTATGACTATATGATCATGCGCCTATTAAATGCTAATCTTGAAAATAATGTGGCTTATATCCAAGAAGTTTACCAATTACTCTCCGATATCGCGTCAGCTTGGCAACAGATCGGGGCAAATGTGGATGAAAGATAACCAGGTGAATAATAAAAAACCTACCGATTTATATGAAATCTATCGTGATGTCTTAGCATTAAGTGAAAATTTAGTCGCACTCGCAGAAGCACAACAGTGGGAACAGTTAGTTGCCCACGAAACAGAATATGTTTATGCCGTCGAAAATTTAACGCAGCTAACTCATGAGTTTGAAGCACACCAACCCATCACCGATGAGTTGGTTAGGTTATTACATCAAATTATTGAGAACGAGCAGATCACGAAAACGCATTTACAACAGCACTTAGATTTTTTAAGTAAAGAAATGAAGCAACTGGACCAAAAACGAGCACTCAATAATAGCTACGGCCAATTTAATGAGCCAGATACGCCAATAACAATAAAACCCATTGAATAGCCATGTGTGTCAGGCGGCCTACCTGACACTTATGGATCGATTACTGTCTTAAACGCTGCTGTTTCTTTAGTTTTTTCAACAGCATATTGCGTTTTAAGGTCGATAAATGATCAAGAAAAACCTTTCCATGCAAATGGTCAATTTCATGCTGCATTACAATCGCCAAAAATTCATCAGAATCGGTGATAAACGCCTTCCCGTCTCTATCTAGCGCCTTAACTTTTACGCGCTTAAAACGTGCCACATCAGCATAAATTTCAGGCACGGATAAACAACCTTCTTGGTAGCTCGTTTCCCCTTCACTTTCAATAATTTCAGGGTTAACAAATACCATAGGCTGATCACGGTTTTCAGAAATATCAATCACCATCACCGATAATGTTGCGCCAATTTGCGTCGCTGCTAAGCCAATACCATTATCGGTGCTGTACATGGTATCCAATAAATCATCAATTAATGGCTGTACTGCCGCAATGTCGGTGACTGGGTCACATTTAACGCGTAACCGCTCATCGGGTATCTCAATAATAGCTCTTACTGCCATATCTCAAAAATCCTATCTGTCATACTCTTTATTCAAACTATTACGCATTATCGTCTTTTTAAATTGACGATAAGATGCAAAAAATGGCATTACCCACTAGCTAAAAAAATCACATCAAGATCAACTAGGTTAACCTAAAAATAAAACACCCTATAATTTCACAGAAAAATAACATGTTATCTAGAAAAAAACACTAAAAATAATAGCCGCTTATTTTTATTGCTACATCGTTTATCGTCGCCCCATCGCAGCTTAGCAACCCTAACTATGCTAAGGTTTTAACCATATGATTAATTAATAATATAAATTAATAAAAATCGTTATCTCAGAAAATACATTCAAAATGCTAATATTTTAATCTCCGTTATTTATGATAATAGTAAAATTAAAATATCATGGCATATTGCTTTTATTTTATCATTTATAAAGTGTATAAAACCGCGCTTAATTCATACCAAATCACTTTTTACGATATCATTGAGAGTAATATTAGAATATTCAAAAGTGGCCATTAACTCTAATATAAATTAATGCCTCTTTTTGAATGTAATAAAAGCAAAAATTAGAGGCGTTTATTTCATTAATAAGGATATCAACATGAAAAAAACGTTATTGGCGAGTTCAATGGCGGTATTAGCACTTTCACATTCAGCACAGGCGGCCCCCCTATTTCCGAGCGCAACAGAGGTTGCCTTCGATGTCGCTGAGTCACTAGCTGAGTTCCAAAAAGCCGCTGAATTATTCAAACATTACAGGGCAGAACAAGCAAAAAATATCGAAATACCTACCCTAGAAGAGTTAGTGTATCAACAACTCATCAAACAAGATAAAAAAGTGACGCCGACGATCACGGAGATTGATGAAAAGATCCAACAGTCGATTAATATTAACAATGATTATATTGATAACCGATTGATTGAGCATCACCGTGATTTAGACAATAAGCTTGAGTTACTCGATTCACAACACAGTACAATCCAAGCTGAAAATCAAAATAGGTTTGCCCATTTCCAGCAAAATCTCGATAACACACAAGCCTTCAATAAAGTACGTTTTACCCAGCTAGATAAAAAAATCACTAAAATGGAAAAACAGGCCAACTCAGGTATCGCTTCTGTGGCAGCTATGTCTAATATCCCTTATTCGTTAAATACACGTTTTAGTGCTGGCATTGGCTTGGGTCATTACCGTAATGGCAATGCTATTGCTGCTGGAGCACAATACCAATTAAAAAAGGATCTGAATCTGCGTAGCTCTATCGCATGGAATAATGCCGATAGTGCGGTTGTTGGTGCAGGTATCGCCATTGGTTGGTAACTCATCATTTTTGATGATATTTATGCTTAAGTAAAAAATATCCTCCGGCGTAGCCGGAGGTTTTTAATATGCGCCGATAAGGCTTTGTTACCTACCGCGCCCTAACAGGCGCACAACGGCTCTGACATTCTTCTACTCACATAACTTTCTTAAAATACTGCCTACCGCTCTACGTTTTTCACCGTGAAAAACTTGTCTTCTATATTTGGGTGCAAATTCCATCGTGTATGCGCTAAGCTCTTTTCGTCTCCCATTGGAACCCCCCTTTTGATTTCTTATTTGACTCTTCCCGTTGCCAGGCCGCAAGATGTTTTAACAAATCAAAAGGGGTTTTTATATCTTATTCAAAACTGAAAGCTTTACGGCCCCCCAGCCTAGCTGGGGTTTTCTATATACAATGAACTGTTTCCATTTACTGAGCGCCTTCTCAACTTTCTGCTTCAATTGAAAGTAAAAAGAAACAGTTAAAATATTTATTTATCCACCCCAAAAATGTTCAAAACAATTTAATCAACAGAGTAGTTGTCTAAAAAAACACGTAAATTAATCCCTCAACCCAATATATGATGACATAGCTTATCTTTAATTTATTAATGTAGCGTTTCATTTAAGTTTTTCACTCGCGGAGCCAATACCTCTGTGCCTTCTTTTGCAAGGTATAATTGACCCAATATCTAGCTCTATGACTTTTGTGCTCCAACAAAGTAATAAAAGAAAGAGACTCTAGAGCATACACAAGTATGTAACGAGGGCGAGCGAGCGTCGCCAACACACGAGGGTGCAAACAGTGAGGAGCTAGCGCTATAACATAAGTGTTACGACAAAATAGCAAAGGCAAGAAACCCTAGGAGCATACATAAGCATGTCACTAGGGCGAACGAGTGTGGACAACACCGTTAGGTGAAAAAGGTGACGAGCGAGGGCGACAGCTAAACAGGAATCGACATCACCTCTTGATACGCCGCAACCAACTTATTACGCACTTGGATCCCCATTTGTAGGCTCAAGCTGGCTTTTTGCATATCCACCATAACATCATTTAACGAGACATTACTTTTACCTAATGTAAAGTCTTCTATCTGTTTTGCCGATTGGTTTCTCACGGTATTGATTTGATTAACCGCTGAAACCAGATGATCGGCAAATCCAACGGGTTCAACCACCGGTTTTTGATGGTTTGCGGCCTGTAATGCCGTTGTCTGTAGCTGCGACAACACCCCTTCAATTGCTTGGATTGTCATTTTCTTCTCTTCAATGTCTGTGCGAACAACCATCGCTGTTTTATATAGCTGCATACCCTAACACAGCCTTTTTAACTTGAAGCCGATAAATAACACCAAAATGATAGGCTGATTCCGTCATTAGATTTATCAGAGTCATCAATAATAGCAGCGTAAAAAAGTGACGTTACGAAGAGGGAATAACATTGTTTCGCCAAAAGTGTTTTCATCTGTTGATTCTGCAAGGCAGGGAATATCTATGAGTGCCGCATCGAAAGAGACGGGAGAAGCTTCAAAAGGGTTTGCATCTATTGCAGCACGCTTCAAAGCATCCCCAAAAATCCCATTAATGATTGCTGGCGCCGCAGCGATTGCCGTCGTTGTCGCCCTACTTCTTTGGCTACGCAGTCCGGATTATCGTGTATTGTTAAGCAATCTCAGCGCAAAAGATGGCGGTGATATTGTCAGCCAATTAACCCAAATGAACGTACCGTATCAAATTGCGGATAACGGCAGTGCAATTTTAGTACCCGCCGAAAAAGTTCATGAACTTCGTCTGAAATTGGCACAATCAGGATTACCTAAAGGTGGCAATACAGGCTTTGAACTATTAGATAAAGAGCAGTTTGGGATTAGCCAATTTAGTGAGCAAGTTAACTATCAACGTGCATTAGAAGGTGAATTATCACGCACGATTGAATCACTCAGTCCTGTTCAAAATGCACGAGTGCATTTAGCTATCCCCAAACCGACATTATTTGTCCGTGAACAGAAACTCCCCACCGCTTCGGTGACCGTCGGCTTATTGCCCGGACGCATGCTAGACGAAGGACAAATCACGGCAATTGTCCATATGGTATCAAGCAGTGTCTCTGGCCTAACGGCGGCTAACGTGACCATCGTTGATCAAACGGGTCGCTTGCTCACAAATAATGATAATAGCCAACAATCTGCCAACAATGCGCAAATTAAAATGACCAAAGAGATGGAATCCCATCTAAAACAGCGCATTGAAGACATCATTTCGCCTTTAGTGGGGCGCGCTAATGTGCATGCCCAAGTCACGGCACAAATGGATTTTTCGAAGGTTGAACAAACCTCCGAAGAGTATAAGCCTAATCAAACGCCAAATAGCGCAGCCGTACGCTCTCGCCAAAATAGCCAAAGCTCGCAAAACAATACCAGTGGTGTAGGTGGTGTGCCAGGTGCGCTATCTAATCAGCCACCAAGTGCGCCAAGTGCCCCTATTTCTACCGATAATAAAGGTGCAAATTCGGCACAAAATAGCCCTTCTAATAATGGCTCTAGCCTTTCACAAAGTGATGAAACCACAAACTACGAAGTCGATCGCAAAATTAGCCATACCCAACGTCAAATTGGCGTTATCGACAGACTATCCGTAGCTGTGATCATCAACTATTTACCGCAAGATGGTGAAGATGGCACACAACAGATGAAACCATTATCACCAGAAATGATGCAGCAAATTGAGTCGTTAACCCGTGAAGCGATGGGCTATTCCAGCACACGCGGCGATTCACTGAGTATCACTAACTCATTGTTTACCAACGATACTGTCGTTGAAGAACAACCATCCATGCTTGAAAACCCTCAATTTATCGCTCAAGTGTTGGATTACGGCAAAATCATCTTGATAGCCATCATTGCTTGGTTGATGTGGCGTTTCGGCGTCAAACCACAATGGGTGAAATATCGTCAAACTCAACAAGCCCAATCGGCGGCAGAAGTGTTTGTGGCGGCTCAGCCTAAAACCCCTCTCGTGGTCGATGAAGAAATTAATGAAGATATGGACGAACAAACCCGTCGTCGCTTAACTCGCCAACGTGTGAGTGCAGAGATCCAAAGTCAGCGTATTCGTGAAATGGCTGAAAAAGATCCACAAGTCGTGGCAATGGTTATCCGTCAGTGGTTAGGAAAAGCACAATAATGTTAAGTGGAACCGAAAAAAGTGCCGTGATGCTAATGACTCTCGGCGAAGATCAGGCCGCTGAGGTCTTTAAGCATTTGAACCCAAAAGAAGTGCAGCAACTAAGTATGGCTGTTTCAAACATGCGCCAAATCTCTAACAATGAGTTAGCAGAAGTGCTCACTGAGTTTGAAGAATCGGCGATTCAATTTGCGGCATTAAATATCAATACCAATGATTATCTCCGTTCGGTACTGGTTAAAGCGCTGGGTGAAGAGCGTGCAGCTAGCCTACTTGAAGATATTTTCGATAAGCAAGAGAGCACATCAGGTATTGAAAGTCTTAACTATATGGAGCCACAAACTGTGGCCGATATTATTCGTGATGAGCATCCACAAATTATCGCAACCATATTAGTTCACCTTAAGCGTAACCTTGCGGCCGATGTTTTAGAACTGTTCGAAGAGCGTCAACGCAATGACATTATGTTGCGTATCGCAACCTTTGGTGGTGTGCAACCTGCTGCTTTAGCAGAGCTGACGGAAGTCCTCAATAATCTGCTTGATGGACAAAATCTCAAACGCAGCAAAATGGGTGGCGTAAGAACAGCGGCTGAAATTATTAACTTAATGAAAAATCAGCAAGAAGAAAGCGTTATCAACGCAATGCGCGATTACGATGGTGAATTGGCACAACGCATTATTGATGAAATGTTCCTATTTGAAAACCTTATCGAAGTCGACAATCGCAGTATTCAACGCATCCTACAAGAGATCTCCAACGACTCTCTGGTTATTGCGCTCAAAGGCTGCAATCAAGCTCTACGCGACCACTTCCTCAACAATATGGCTGTTCGTGCGGCTGAAATTGTGCGCGATGATTTGGAATCCCGTTCACCAGTACGCATGTCTCAAGTGGAAAACGAGCAGAAAGCTATTCTTATGGTTGTCCGTCGCCTAGCAGAAAAAGGCGAGATCACCATCGGTGGTGGAGACGATGTCTATGTCTAAATCCCCGATTAATCCAGAAGCATGGCAACCTTGGCAGTTGCGCGAACTGAATCAATGGGATCTCAACGCCTCCGGTGTCTCTTCACCGGAGGAACTCCCTGAGCCAACCAAACCAGCAGTACCATGTCTTGAACCCCAAGAGGTACTCGAACAAATTAATATTCTTGATAACTTAAAAGAAGAAGCTCAACGAACAGGTTTCCAACAAGGTTATGAGCTAGGTAAAAAAGAAGGCTATCAAGCTGGTTTTGAACAAGGTCAACGAGAAGGTACAGAGCAAGGCCGCCAGCAAGCACTGGCTCAAGAGCAACCAATTATTGATACATGGCAAAAGCTGCTATCTGAATTTCATTATTCATTAGATAGTTTCGATACGGTGATCACCACTAAGCTTTTACAAATTGCTTTAACTGCCGCAAAACAAGTGCTCGGTCAATCCACCATTTGTGATGGCACGGCCTTGCTGGAAGAGATCAGCCATTTGTTACAGCAAAAACCGCTGTTTTCTGGGCAACCTGAACTACACGTTAACCCAGCTCACACAGCATTGATCGAGCAACATTTAGGCTCGCTGCTGAATTTGAATGGCTGGCGCTTAGTTGGCGATCCGAAGCTGCATCTTGGTGGTTGTCGTGTCGTCGCTGAAGATGGCGAAATCGATATGACAGTGGCAACACGCTGGCAAGAGCTATGCCGCCTCTACGCACCGGAGACACTCTCATGACCGTACGAATGAGTCGCTGGATTGCTGCACTTGAAGGTTTTGAATCCCGAATGAAAGGGATCCCAATGATACGCCGCTATGGACGACTGACAAAAATAACCGGGTTAGTCATGGAGGCAGAAGGGATCAAGATGCCATTAGGCGCCACCTGCTTTGTCGAACGAGCCATTAACGATCGCCATGACGAAGTAGTTTGTGAAGTTGTCGGTTTTAATGGCCCACGCATGCTATTGATGCCACTTGCTGACCTAGAAGGTATTGCGCCGGGCGCGCGCGTCTATGCACAAACTAACGGTGATGATGGACAAACCAGTCGTTTGTTGCCATTAGGGGATGAACTATTAGGACGCATTCTTGATGCGCAAGGTACACCGCTCGATGGAAAAGGCCCATTAGACGCCAAGCAACGGGCGCCATTGATCACGCCTCCTATTAACCCATTAGAACGCACGCCTATCCATAGTGTTTTGGATGTGGGCGTACGCGCCATTAACGCCTTACTGACCGTTGGGCGAGGCCAACGCATGGGGCTATTTGCAGGTTCAGGGGTCGGAAAAAGTGTTTTACTCGGCATGATGGCGCGTTTCACTCAGGCGGACATTATTGTGGTTGGCTTGATTGGTGAGCGTGGTCGTGAGGTCAAAGATTTTATCGAAAATATTTTAGGGGCCGAGGGCTTAAAACGTGCCGTTGTGGTTGCGGCACCTGCCGATGTCTCGCCACTATTACGTATGCAAGGGGCTTCTTATGCGACACGGATTGCCGAGTACTTCCGTGACCTAGGAAAAAACGTATTGCTGATCATGGATTCCCTCACCCGTTACAGTATGGCTCAACGAGAAATTGCCTTAGCCATCGGTGAACCTCCTGCAACAAAAGGTTATCCACCTTCTGTTTTTGCCAAATTACCTGCATTAGTCGAACGGGCAGGTAACGGCAAAAATGGTGGCTCTATTACCGCTTTTTATACCGTATTAACCGAAGGGGATGACCAACAGGATCCTATCGCAGATTCTGCCCGCGCCATTCTCGATGGGCATATCGTGCTATCAAGATCACTGGCGGAATCAGGCCACTATCCGGCTATCGATATTGAGGCATCAATCAGCCGAGCGATGACAGAGTTAATTGATAAACAACATTATCGCCAAATCCAACGCTTCAAGCAGCTCACCTCCAGTTATCAACGCAACCGCGATCTGATTAATGTGGGTGCGTATGCAACAGGCAGTGATCCGCTGTTAGATATGGCAATCCAATATTACCCCCGTATGTCGAAGTTTTTACAACAAGACATTGATGAGCGCTGCGATTATCAAAGTGCTTGCGAACAATTGGTGCATGCTGTTCCAAATGAGTAATGAGGGTTAAATGAGTAAAAACAATGCGTTAGATACATTATTGAGTTTAGCCGTTGAGGCCTCTGAAGAAGCCGCAAAGGTGTTGGCCCAAGTTCGACAAACGCAGGTACAAATGACTCAACAACTCAATATGTTAGAGAACTATCAGGCTGAATATCGACAAAAATTAAACCAAACACTGCACAGTGGGATAGATGCTGATAAATGGCAAAACTACCAGCAGTTTTTAGTCACATTAGAACTCACCATTGAGCAACAGCAGCAACAGCTTTCATTATGGGAGCAACGTGTTAGCGAAGCTAACCGCCATTGGCAAGAAAAACAGCAACGCGTCAATGCATTCGACACTTTAATTCAACGTGCTGAGCAAACTAAAAACCAACGTTTAAACCGCCTAGAGCAAAAGCAGATGGATGAATATGCTCAGCGCGCAATGTTACGGAGAAATCAATAAATGGACGTCAATAATACAGGCTCTCCAGCCATTACGGCAGCAAATGGCGCTAAAAACGGCCATACGCAGCCAAATCAATCACGTGCTGATGATAACCAAGAGGCGGTGGTGCCTTTTCAAGCCGCGTTGGAAAGCCAGCAACCCACGCCACAAAAAGCGTCTACGTCTGAACCAACGATGGACAAGCAGGCTAATCAAAAACCTGCAAGTGCTGATGAGCGTTTAACAACCAAAGCCCATGAGCCATCCACGGGAAAAGAAAAGGAACAGGCAGAGCAGGCAATTGAGCAACTAAATTATAGCCGCCACTTACGCAACGGTAGCGAGCAACCTGCTTTACAATTGCAATTATTGGCGCAATCAGACGCTGTTGAGCAAGTGTGGTTAGCTAACCTGAAAAATGCCGTTGATCAGCAAACCCTGTCGTCAGCAACAACAAAATTTGCTGATGGTCAGCGAGCGGCTTTAGTGCCATTTGCCCAAAAAACTCAACCTTTAAATGACTCGTTGGTGGCGATGGCAACAATGGATGAGCCAATTGACCTAAGTGCTCAAATGCAATTAGCCGGCGAAGAAGAATCGCCATCATTAGGGGCTTTCATTAAAAATGAGCGAGAGCCGCGTAAAGATCAACCACTTTTCTCACTCAATGAAGGCCGCGAGAGCTTAACCAAAAACTTATCCTCAGACTTTATGCCATTAAATAAAAAACTGGCGGATAAAGAGGCACCAAGCTCCATCGTACCTACCTTTGCGACGGCAGATAACGGCGCCCTAATTAAAGGGGCATTTACCCCGACAACGGGCAGTGATGCCATTCAAATGGCACCTTCATCACCCACTCAAACGGTCAGCTTAACGCCGCTGCCTAACAGTTCTCAAATAGTTTCGACGAATGTGCCCGTTATCCCCATGCAGCCGGGAGTACCATTAGGCAGTGAAGCCTGGCAACAGCAATTGAACCAACATATGCTGTTTTTCTCACGCCAAGGGGTCTCACATGCACAAATTCGCTTACATCCGGAAGAGCTTGGCTCGTTAAATGTTCACCTACGCATTGAAGATAACCAAGCCGTTATGCATTTTGTGTCGCCTCACAGTCAAGTACGTGCCGCGATGGAAACCATGATGCCAATCTTACGTAATGCGTTACAAGAAAGTGGCATCCATTTGGCTCAAGGCTCGGTTGGGCAAGATAACTTTAGTGGTCAATCGAATGCGGATACGCACTCAGAGCAAGGTCACGAAAAAAATCTGTATGGCGGACAAACGCTTAGCAGCGTGACAAGTACTGAGATGGCGGCAGTGTCACCGACGACTTCCACCATTCGCACACGAGGTGGGATCGATACATTCGCTTAATTTTTAAACGAGAGGTGGTGATTTCGTAATTAAAGCGCCGAGTTACCCCCTTTTTGTTTCGTTTTTCCCCCCTTTAGTCTGGCTCAATCAAGCCATAATGCTAAAGATAACAAAGTAAAAAACCCCGAGGTGGGTTTGGTCTTCATAAATAGGAATTTTGCTAACATGTCGTCTTCAAGCAATACATCTAAGAATTCAAACAAAGGGTTGCTCGTGCTGTTCGCCCTTCTCGCCATTGCCGGTGCGGGTTTTGGTGGTTATACATGGTGGACAACGCAACAGACGGCAAATTCAGTTAATGAGGAAGAGAAATCACCTAAGCTATCCCAACCTATTTTTATGGATTTAGAACCTTTTACCGTCAACCTTCCGGGACTGAACGAATCCCCCGATCGGGTTCTGTATATCAATATCACGTTACGATTAGCAAATGAGAAATCACGCAAGCAACTGCATGATTTTCTACCTGAAGTCCGTAGCCGTTTGTTGTTATTGCTATCAGAGCAGAAGCCGAAAGCACTCAGTACTCATGACGGTAAATTGCAATTAATGCAAGCCATTAAAAAAACTTTGTCTCCAACTGTGATCCCCGGCGAAAACGATCAGGAGATCACCGACGTGTTATTTACGACATTTATTTTGCGGTAATTCAGATGAGCGATAATATTTTATCTCAGGCTGAAATCGATGCGTTGCTCAATGATGACGCACCATCGTCAAATGAATCAGCGACACAACCTAAAGACAAAGAGCAGGTTCGCCCTTACGACCCGAATACCCAACGTCGTGTTATTCGGGAGCGGATGCAATCACTCGAAATTATTAACGAGCGGTTTGCACGCCAATTCCGTATGGGGTTGTTTAATATGTTACGCCGTAGCCCTGACATTACTGTTGGTGGCATAAAAATCGAGCCTTATCATGAATTTGCTCGTAACTTACCTGTTCCTACAAACTTGAACCTTATTCATATGCCACCGTTACGCGGCACGGCATTATTCACATTCGAACCTGCGCTGGTGTATATCGCGGTCGATAACTTATTTGGTGGCGATGGACGTTTTCCTGTTCGCTCAGAAGGCAAGGAATTTACCAATACTGAGCAGCGCATTATTCATCGTATGCTGAAATTGGCTTTAAGCGCTTACCGTGATGCTTGGAGGCCTATCGCTGATATTGATGTGGAATATGTTCGTTCCGAAATGCAGGTGAAGTTTACCAATATTACGACATCGCCTAATGACATCGTGGTCACGACACCTTTCTTAGTCGAGATAGGAAATACCATTGGTGAATTCAGTATCTGTATCCCTATTGCCATGATTGAACCGTTACGTGAACGGTTGATTAACCCACCTGTGGAGCAAGGACATCAAGAAAATGAAGCTTGGGTGAGTAATTTAGTCACCCAAGTCAAGCGCTCAGAGTTAGAGCTAGTCGCAAATTTTGTCGATATTCCACTGCGGATATCTCGCTTACTGCAATTGCAAAAAGGGGATGTTATCCCTATTGAGAAGCCAGATCGCCTCATCGTTAGTGTTGATGGCGTGCCTGTGTTGACCAGTCAATACGGAACCCAAAATGGCCAATATGCATTGCGTGTAGAACATTTGATTAACCCTGTTTTAAACACTCTAGATGAGGAAAGTACCAATGAGTGAGGCGAAGAATTCTCCTGATGCATCAACCAATCACGACAGTGAGGACTTATGGGCTGAGGCACTGGAGCAACAAAAGAAAGCGGAATCCGCCTCTGCCGGTGCACAGGCGTTTGCAAATCTTGATGGGCAAAATGCACTCAATCAGCTTTCTGATATCAATCTTATTATGGATATCCCCGTTCGCCTCTCTGTCGAACTGGGGCGCACAAAAATGACGATTAAAAAGCTATTAAGTTTGTCACAAGGCTCTGTCGTTTCTCTCGATGGATTAGCCGGTGAGCCATTGGATATTCTCATTAATGGTTACTTAATTGCACAAGGTGAAGTTGTAGTCGTTTCTGATAATTACGGTATCCGTATCACGGACATCATTACACCTTCAGAGCGTATGCGCCGTTTAAGTCGTTAATAAGACAGCGGAGACTAGACTGAAATGAAAACAACACCTTTTATCAGCCAGACCGAACAACCTAGCAGCCAAATATCCCCTGCGATTAGCAATAGCGATAGTTTAGTGCAAGTTTCAGGGGCGTTAGGTGGCATCATTTTGTTGATATTGGCCGGTGCTTGGCTAGTGAAAAAACTTGGTTTTGCGCCTAGAAATTTAGGTAAACCCTCATTAATAAAAGTCAAATCGAGTTGCTCACTAGGCAATAAAGAGCGTGTTATTGTGGTTGAAATGAATAACGAATGGCTGGTGCTTGGTGTCACGGCACAATCTGTTAATTTACTCCATCAATGCCCAGCTAAAAATGAAACTGCACTCACTTCAGTGACTGAGCCACTCACATTTCAGTCTATCCTAAAGAAAAAACAAGATGCCGCCAACCATGCGGCTTCAAATCTCTCTAATTATAACTAACTGGAAGCGCTCATGTTTTCTGTGAAATCCCCAGCAATGATCGCTTCGTTATTATTGATGCTGCCTATGCAAGCTCTAGCATCATTACCGCCTGTAATCAGTCGAACATTACCCGATGGTGGGCAAAGTTGGTCGTTACCTGTCCAAACCTTACTTTTTCTAACATTGCTGGGTTTTATCCCTGCACTGTTATTGATGATGACAAGTTTTACGCGCATTATCATTGTGCTAGGCTTGCTGCGTAATGCGCTTGGAACCCCTTCTGCGCCACCAAACCAAGTATTATTAGGCCTTGCGTTATTTCTCACATTTTTTGTGATGTCGCCTGTTGCCGACCAAGCCTATCGTGAAGCTTATCAGCCATTTAGTGAAGATAAAATCAGTTTAGAAACCGCTTTAGAACGCGGCACAGCCCCCTTTCGTACTTTTATGTTAGGGCAAACTCGAGAAAGTGATTTGGCTCTTTTTGCACGCATTGCCAAAGTCGGTGAGATCCAAGAAGCAAAAGATGTTCCAATGCGGATTTTAGTACCTGCATTTATCACTAGCGAACTAAAAACCGCATTCCAAATTGGTTTCACTATTTTCATTCCATTTCTGATCATTGACTTAGTGGTTGCCAGTGTCTTGATGGCGCTTGGGATGATGATGGTGCCACCCGCCACTGTCTCTTTACCGTTCAAATTAATGCTTTTTGTTCTGGTTGATGGATGGCAATTATTACTTGGCTCTTTATCACAAAGCTTTTTTAATTAAGGGATCACAATGACACCCGAATCGGTTATGGCACTGGGCACTGAAGCAATGAAAATTGCCTTAATGTTAGCGGCCCCACTATTATTGGCGGCACTCGTTGCAGGGTTGACGATCAGTTTGTTGCAGGCTGCAACCCAAGTGAATGAGATGACGCTGTCATTTATCCCTAAAATTTTGTCGGTCATCGCGGTAATTATTATTGCAGGGCCTTGGATGCTCAACCTATTACTGGATTATATGCGTACGCTATTCAGTAATCTGCCCTTTATTATTGGCTAATCATGTTAACGATTACCAGTGAGACACTCACACTCTGGTTAAGCCAAGGTTTCTATCCTTTTATACGCCTTTTAGCGCTGTTTGGTACAGCGCCCTTTTTTAATGAAAAGCAATCTATTACTAAGGTACGAGTTATCTTAGCGTTTTTTATAATCTTAATAGTTTCTCCGCAACTTCCTGTCGTTAACATTCCCTTATTTTCAGCGATGGGGCTATGGGTCATCGTACAACAGATCGTGATTGGCGTGGCTATTGGACTGACCATGCAGATGGCATTTGCGGCTGTGCGCCATGCCGGTGAAGTGATTGGTTTACAGATGGGGTTATCTTTTGCAACGTTCTTCGACCCAACCGGTGGGCCAAATATGCCTATTTTGGGGCGTATTCTAAATTTAATTATGTTGCTGCTTTTTCTCTCATTTGATGGGCATTTATGGTTAATTTATATTCTTATTCACTCATTTGAATTGATCCCAATTCAAGTTTCCCCTCTTAGTCGAGATGGCTTTTGGTCATTGGCTCAATTTGCGAGTAGCATTTTTATTAATGGATTAATGTTGGCATTACCATTTATCACGCTGTTTCTGATACTTAACCTTGCTCTCGGTATTCTTAACCGAATGACTCCGCAGTTATCGGTATTTGTGGTCGGTTTTCCACTGACTCTAACTATCGGTATCAGTATGCTTGGGTTAATTATTTCGATTCTTCCTCGTTACAGTGAACGACTGATTCATCAAGCTTTTGAGCAGCTATCCTTGATGTTTGGGTTACTTGGGGGGTGATTCAGAAGATGCGAATTATTGAAATATTCATGGTCATAAATAATTAAGTAGGATAGAAACATCCTACTTATGTTCTTTTATTGAGTTATCAAAAAATACATTTTCAAAAGAATGATAACATTATCCGCAATAACATCTCTTTTAAATAAAATATTATAAAAATTTCAATCATCATAATTATCCCTCGTTTTATACACTGCACCAGACAAGGGAAAATAGTAACAGTAAAATTACCGAGGTATTATTCACAAAAAAATAACACACAGAGATAAAAATCATAATTGAATTTTAACTAGTCTTAAATACTATTAAGACAATAAAAATCTAATAATGGTTATTCTAAAAGCTGCTCATATAGCAGTGAACATATATAAATAACAGTAAAATCACCGATTTCTAAGCTGACCTACGTCAGTAACTATGTTATTCCCCAATAATTCAACCTAAGCATCAAAATGTATATTTATGGCTATCTCAGTCTATTCTCTAATTTAGTATTAAAAACAAAAAAGTAAAATCTTTATTTAAAAAAAACTCATCAGAGAATTATCATAATTTGTTAATCTATATTTAGGATATATTTAATTTTCAAACCACCTATACAACAATATAGGTAGCCTACTGACTTGTAATCAAAAAAAGTGAAGCGACAGCGTCTACTTTTCTCCGAGGTCAGTTATCGATGATGGCTTTTTAGCCCATTAACTTAGCTAAGCCTGGTTAGGTTGGGCTTCTTTTGACGGTGCAATCCAAAATATCCCTAGTCCATTGATTGGTGCTCTTATCAGGTACACGTTGTAATCTTTCGATACTACAGTGTGATTCAGAGGCTGAGTCGAAAAACGCTAATGGCGATATTGAGGTGTTTCGAGTTAATTCGAAAAAAGAGCTCCGCTTAAAAGGCGGAATTTTGCCCTATTCTATTTATGATCAGCTGTCCGAGGTTGACCAAGGGCTATCGTTGATAATAAACGCTTAGGCCGCACATTAGAATTGATAAAATTGGTTCAGGATAAATGGTAATACGCGTTCTCAAGGCGTTCCTCCGGATAATGGGCCATCTAACGGACGGAAAAGAAGCCTAAACGCATACTCAATCATGATGATATACTTGAAGCCTTAACTCAACTTCAAACTCGCACTGAGGAAATATTTGTTTTATTTCAGTAGGATGCTTATCTCAGAGCTCAATTGATAATCGTTATCAAATTGGTCATAAAGATGAAGTCTAAGTGATTGGGGCTAACTAATATGGTTCTTTTCGTGAGCAAAGTGCCTCATATAAACCAGTTGTATTTACAAAGCAGATTGATAAATCCTCGCCTTTATTCTCGGTGACTTTGGACGAAAATAAAGAATTAGAAGCGACCTTTGTATTTTATAGAACAAGCCAAAATGGTCACCTTGAAAAATATTATAAAATCAGTCAGATGTTTCATTTTTCTAAGCTGCCTATACGGCAGTGAACTCTATTCTTTTCGATTGTTACTTTAGCGATGGTTTCTAAGCTGCCTATACGGCAGTGAACAACACATTGACTCGGGGGCTCGTATTGATGAAATTTCTAAGCTGCCTATACGGCAGTGAACCAATATGAAAGATTTTAACTTCAAAATATTCTTTTCTAAGCTGCCTATACGGCAGTGAACACTTTTCAACGCTTGCTGATGTGATGACATATTTTCTAAGCTGCCTATACGGCAGTGAACAAGGCTTACTTCAATGAAATTACACCTATTGATTTCTAAGCTGCCTATACGGCAGTGAACGCCACTGATTTGGGGAGATTTTGAAGTGCTTGATTTCTAAGCTGCCTATACGGCAGTGAACAAGTAAAGAGCTATACGCTTCAACTGGCGCGTTTTCTAAGCTGCCTATGCGGCAGTGAACCGCTCTTTCCGAACAGGGGATAAAGGTTAGCGTTTCTAAGCTGCCTATGCGGCAGTGAACAAAAACAAGACAAAGGTAACTATGCACTGAAATTTCTAAGCTGCCTATGCGGCAGTGAACAGGACGCTACGGAAAACATCAAAGTTAGATACTTTCTAAGCTGCCTATGCGGCAGTGAACGGCGTTTTTAGCTGTATCTCGCCCCTTATCTTTTTCTAAGCTGCCTATGCGGCAGTGAACGTAGGCCGATGAAAGTACAGCCTGTATTGAATTTTCTAAGCTGCCTATGCGGCAGTGAACACGAGGGTTATAATCTAGATAGAATGAAACCATTTCTAAGCTGCCTATGCGGCAGTGAACTATAGCGTATCAAATAAAAAATAAGTCACAACAAACAGTTAAAGCTATTTTTATCAAAATACCTTCTTTTTTACAGTCTGCTGCAACTTATTGTTTTTATGTTTAATTTTTAAAGAGCAAAAAAACAAGGGTAAAAAAGGTCAAAAATGTGGAACGGTGGCAACCTCTTCGCCTTTCCCCATAGACTGACTTAACCCATAACAATTAAACGTGCCTGCCTTTGCTTCCTTCGCAGCAACACACCGAATAAAGAGTGGAAATGGACGATGCCCATCGCCTTCTGTTTTAGACTTTGTTTGCTGACTTTCCATCCAAATAAAAGGTAAACGACTACGCGTTTGAGGCTCTTTTATTGCGCTTAAACAGACCTCAATAGGCTGCCCTGATTTTACTGAATACAATTGAGCTTTCTTATACCTATCCAGTTCAAGACGCTTTGCACCTTTTACATGTTGACGCACATAACTAATTGGCGTGGCATGCTCTGGCACCGCTTGAATCGACTTAATATGCACATAATCCGCTAGCCTCATTAGCCAGTGACTGATATTTAACTGAGTCAGCGTTTTTTCAGTCTTTGCGAGCAAACGCAATTTTTTTCCTAACCGGAAGCCAACACTTCCATATTCAGGAAATGCAACCGCAACTTCGCTATCACCGGCCTCAGACTTATTTTCTACCAACGCAATATGTATTTGCTGATAGACCTTTTGCCATAAAAAGTCCAACGGTATCGTCGAATCAGGCAGTAATGTGATCTCCTGATAATAGTCCATAGTTCACCTTATTTGTCACTTTCCCCAAAGACACCACCACGCACCAAGACCGCCATAACATAGTGTTCATCTTCGAGTCGTGCCAATTTTTCACCACGAGCCCATTTATCAAAATGCGTATAAAAGTCCTGTTTATCGCTAGGAGTTCGATATGCACGACCAAGGTTAGTCACGGCTCCATAAGGTTCAATAGCAATTGCCCCCGCACTATTAACTTCATCGTTATAATCAGGATACCAAGTATCAATAGAGCGTAGAGCATTGCCTATTTTTTGTGAATGCATCGCCGCATGACCGTTCACATGATAAAGGATCTTACTTTTATCACCTTTACCTTTATCCAATACCAACTCTTCACTAGGATAAACTTCCTGAGACTGCCCGAGTTGGGCATAGGTGGTAATTTCAAGAAGTAGTGCCCCTTCACTGTTTGCCAGTGCAGCAGCAATTTTAGCGCCTAACTCATTCACTTTATCATCTTGCTTTTCAAAACTACGAATGCTGTATTGTGTCGCATCAAATGTCCATTGCTGCTCTTGCCCTTTATTTAATACTTTCACTTCAACTTCAATTTTTTCAGCGCCCACGCGGTTGCGCCATAAGAAGCGTGCATTAGCAATATTATGCGCATAACGGCGACCAAGCTCACGGAAACCTTCCCTAGCAATATATTCTTTTGCCGCTTTAGTATAACTTTCTTTAAAAGAGGCATTATTACAAGCAGATGGCGTCTCTACACCCCCCAAAATTTTGAGTGTAAATTGATGCTTTAACGTATCTTGTTGAGTGCCTAATGCACAAGCATCAACTGTTTGTAAGTTGGCTTTTTCTACTTCAGCGTTCAATTTTAATGGGTCGTTTTTAACCGGACCTTTTAAACGATTTGAAATGGTACCTCGGACTGACTTTTCTTGTAGCACGAGCGGTGTACATTGTGATTTATGATCCCAACTCGTACCATAAAAATAACCATCTGAAGGAACTAATTTTTTTTCAAATGCCAGTACTGATGCTACATCATTATTCTTCGCCATTGTTACTCTCCGCTCGTAAAATATTTTGATTCAACTTGTTGGCATAAATAGAGACTATTTTCTAAGTTATTACTGTATTTCCATAATATTTCATTGGGATGGCCTATCTTATTGACCATAACAAATTGACCAAGCGTCACAAGACTTTCCGCAAACCGATGGGGAACGTTTGGGTCTCGTTGATTTTTAGCCTGACCTAATGGGGAAATACCTTGGTAACCTGTCGCTATTGGTACAATCCAGCCCGCTGTTTTACGCTGAACTTTCCACTCATAGTGTTTGTTTTTTGATTCATTTTGAATGTCTACTTCAACGCATTGATTATGGACAGTCACATAGTCTAAAAGCGCATCCATAGCATCTTGACCATCTTCCATTGCAGATACCATTAAGTCTCTACGCTCAATCAAAGCGTAGCCGGGCACTAAACTATTGAATAAGCTACGTCTATATTTCCCCATATCATCATTGGCAGGCAAATAATGCATCTGAGGCAGATCCACAGACAAAATATCGCCACCAGCCAGTTTCATCATTGGGATTAGCTCATAAATCCGGTCAACGATTGATTTATCCGTTAACACATTACCGTACTCATCATTTCTATCTGAAAATTCAATCAGTAATGAAACGTCTAAATGACACCGGGCTTCTTCAATAAACGCTGAACGGTTACCCTCTTTATCGAGTGGGTTACCCGTACCGACGATTGAACTTACAAAATCACTAGGACCTTTATACGTTTGTAAATTACATTCGTGGCTGATAACCGCGATTGACTCGAGTTGTAATTCTAAAAAGCCTATCTTTCTTAATTTAAGCTCTAGCGCATGCATAAACCCTAGCCATGCTGTCATGGCAGGAAAACCGATAGTGAATGGACTTGATAGTGCATTAGCATTATGTACTTTCAGATGTGAGAGCTTTATTAGATTCATTGAATTGTTCATCTCAATAATTCCTTATATCTCGCAACAACATCAACAATGGCATTAAACTCATCGTTACCTAAAAATAATGCTTTTTTGCCATTAACTACCTTGTAGCCTGCAATAAATTGACGAGCAATTTCTGGAATTAATATTTCGAGCCAGTCATCCGTATTATCTCGTTGTTCTTGATTATCTGGAAATAACCATGTTTTTTGATAGTTGGAAATCTTATTTGGTAATGTGATATTTTCCTGTTCCAAAGCACGGCGAACTTTCCACATCATGACGATAATATAATCCACATATTCTTGAATTCGGTTATCTCGGTATTCAATAAAGCGGTTACCTCGTTTATCTTTCGGTAAGTTAATTAATCCATGGAAAGCTTGAAATGTTTCCTTGGTGTGCCATGGATTTATCGCATCAGTAAAAAAATTCGTTTTTGGTAAACGTGTTTCTCGAATATTCAACACTGGGGGCAAAGAAAGCAATAAATGGGCTTTCCCTGCATTTTGATTATTTAAAACTGAAATATTTTGTGGTTTAGTGCCACCAAAACCAATGGTTGTGAGCCCATAAATCTCTTTAAAACCTACCTCGCTATATTCCCCTTTACGTTTTAGATCACGTAATGTCTTAGTCTGTTCAGAAAAACGAATATCATCAATGCGGCGGCGCATTTCAAACAACAATCCTGAAGGGGTTAAAATAGACAATAAGTGATAGTCTTCGTCATCAAACCACACCGGAAAATAGACTTGTTTGATTTTTGAACTCGTCACCACCGAATCATCCGTTGCGCTCATTGCCAAAAAACCATTTCTTATCTCTTGATAAGACTCGTTATTCAGAGTTAATAACGTTTTTGCAAGTTGCGTTTCCGCTTCAATATGCGCTAATAACGTTGCCCCATCTTGCATCTGTAATGTAAGAAATTTATAGACATCTAATGCCGCTGCATTACCTAATGCATCAGGCTCTACAGCAACATTGCTTGAGCGTAAAAAGCCATCATTCGCTTGCTTTGCATTAGCGATAATTGCACTAACATAGCCATTTTTATTTTTACGTGCGCTAGGATGGCTAAAGGTACACGGGTGAGTCGAAAGCGATATTTGCCCTGCTCGTTTTGCCGCATTCGGTAACCATTGCGATAAAGCAAAAGTATCTTCACACTGTTGCTCTATTTGATGCACTTCTGCTTCACTCATAGAAGCTTTTAGATTCTTTTTAAGCCAGCCTTCTTTGCGCTCAGCAAAAAAGGCTTCTATTGCTGGATCTAACATATTTTGGCCCTTGTGACTTAACTTATCTATTAATCTAGCTTATACACAGATAGCTCCCCACTTATCTCAAGCTATATCCTATTTCCCCATCTGATAAACATCACGTTCAAAAATAAGTAGAAATACTCCTTTTTTGCTAAGTGATGCAAACTACCTTTTTATTGGGTATACCCCCATCTGGTCATCATAACGATATCCATCATGTACATTTAAACATTTTAAAAACGTTATCTCGCCATAAAACCGTGAAAGTGAAGTGATTTGCTCTGCTTCCTCTGTCTGGGATTCGAGAGATTTCGCATAATCCCGAACTAACCAAAGCCTCTTTTTCATTGACTCAGGGAACTCTATGAAATGAATTCCATTCTGAGCCCCCACATTAACCCAACCATTTTCGCGATGATATTCACTAAATTGCATTTCCCCTCTTGGTAAGATTTCCAACACCAATCGAAAAGAAGGGGCGCCGCTACGAAAAGATGCTATCTGTTGAGATATTGCTGTCATCCACCAATTACCATGGGTATAACCCCAAATATGAGATGCTGCATTACTGGGTATTGTTTGATGATTTGAACGTCGAGTGGTTCTTCTTGATGATGTTGCTGAATTTTCTGCCCGTTTAGGCGGGAAAATATGCTCAATTTTAAATGTATACTTTATCGCTGCATGCTCTAAACAGGCCAAATTAGTGTGTTTTTTACTTTCATAATTTGCTTGCTTTTGTATTCGAGGGATCGCATCAACTGATTTGTTTAATTGTTGTTCATCAACCAGTTCGTAAAGATCATGAGTCGATAACCCTAAATTAATATATCTATTTTCATAGCCGGGTCGAGAAAATGGATTATCATTGCCTTCTTCAAACCCTTTTAAGTTGTATTGCAATAACGCCATATTAGGTTGTGCCACTTCCCCTTCTCGATGACGACGAACACGCCCAGCGATTTGAATAATAGAACGCCAGGATGAAGGCTCTACCACCGCCCAATCAAAATCATGATCGCGTCCTACTTCTTCTACTGGTGTAGCAACTAGAATAAATATCAGATGCTTAGCTTTCCCCTCTGCACTGACTTGTGCGAGATGTTGGCGAATGATCGCATCATTTAGCGCATCAGGTTCTTCTCCTGATTTTTCCTTACGTTTTAAAACACTATCTAAATGTTGTTCCTGTTCATGCCGTAGCAATAGAACTTGCTGGCTATGGTAAGCCATAGTGCGGATCTCAACCTCATCAGGGCACTCACACTCAAGTAAGAAACGCGTTAGATCAATACAAGGTAAAATATTGGCAACACGGATTACGCCAAATGAAACTTGGATACCCGTGCGTTTATCAAGAAAAGCATGGTAATGATGTTGGGTTAATACAGCATTGAGGATGTGATTAAAATAACATTGCTGACTCTCTTGCGTATTATCCTTTGGTGTAGGAACTATTAATGCCTTACGGCGTGCAGGTTGCTGCCCTAACACTTTGGCTCTTTTATCAATAAACTTGTCATGGTACTGCTGATAAAAGTAAGGGGTATTTTCATCATTAGCCACAAGCGTAGCAGCTAGCGTTGAAGATTTACATTTCTCTTTTACGGGGTCATATTCCCCCTCATCAATCCACATACAACCAATCTCTAAAGACTGTTGACGGCTTTTTGCATGAGCATGCCACCCAGATTGATAAGCATGAAAGTAAGCTAAAGCAGTATCTGGGGTTATTGTAGCGGAAGAGATCATCACTTTACGCCCAAGTAACCCAACCATATGGATCAGACGCGCGATGGCTGCCGAGTCAGCCTCAATAAAGTCATCGACCTCATCAATCACAAGATCTGAAGACATTAAACGTAAACAAGGCAGAATATAACGGCCGCCACGAATGGTTTCAGTAGCCCCTATAATATGGTCGATAGTACAAGCTAATACAGGAGCATAGAGTAAAGCCCTATCTTTCTCCCTTGTCAGTACGGTGGATAATACTTCTTCTGGCAGAATACCTGACCATTTATTCTCATCCCATCTGAGCATTTCTTCATTTTCATCAAATAACATTTCTTGTGATTCAGAGCCAGTTTGGTGAGGCTTCAAATCATTTGATTCGCTATTAGTCTGGTGTGAAGAGGTATCATTCGAGGCTTCTGATGCATTTTCATTCTCTTTTGCATTCTGATGCAGTTGAGCCACCGCTTTAGAGCCAATTAAAACCGCAAGATCCCTTTCGCCTAGCCCAATCTTGTTTTGATCTTTATACTCATCCCCTGTTTGTAACGTTAATGTGCGTAACCCTAACGCTAAAATATAACGTAGACTCTGCTTATCTTCAGATAATGCTTGCATGATTTTGGCATTAGCCCGCGTTTTACCGCAGCCAGTACTCGCCATATTGACAATAAAATAACCTTTAATGTCATCATTACGCTCTTTGCGGTATTGATAAATTGAATTAACCGCATCTTCTTGCCAACTAAATTTCCCTGTGCTGTTTTTATCATATGCAAGCTTTGGAACATCACTAGCAAACGGCGGTTCACTTTCAAAATAAGGTAATGTTTCTGCAATATCTCGAGCAGTTTCAGCGACCTTGACGAGATGTTCATCAAGTTTCTGTTTAAATGTAACTTGCGGAATATTGTTAATATTGCGGATTTTGTGTGTGTTGGCATAAAGTGCAATATCACTGTGCCATTGTGGGTCATTCCCTTGAGATGAGTAATTATGATCTCCTAGCATTAAGCAAAGGCGAGCATAGTGAGCGATAACTCGCCAACTCCCATCTGCCATTGCTTGTTGGAACAAAGGGAGTTGATTTTTTAAATCAGTTGCCGCTTGTTGAACGGCTTGGACCCACGCTTTGGAGTTACTCAATAAGCCATTAGGGAATTCAAAACACATCTTGATGCGTTGTTGAAATTGAGCATCGTCATTCCCGTTTCTATAGCCCCAACTTTGTTTTATCTTAGCCAATAATTGAGTATGCAAATTAATGGCTTTGTCCTGCCAATTACAAAGCTCTTGCTCATCTAAGAAAGGTAACTTATGGTGAGTTAAAATTAGCCAAGTCAACAACGCTGCCGCATCGGGTAATTCAGCGAGTGGATTTGATGCTAAACAATTATCGTTTACGCATTGCTGTAGCTGTGATTCATCCCATTCTTGGTGAATGAGCGCATCAAGCCATTTTTCCTCACTCCCTTCCGATGAATGGATTTTAACCAATGAACTAAACAATATTGAGGACACCCACTCATGCCGAACAGGGTCACCTTTAAAAGGCATTTTAACGGCTGGATTCAGCTTATCTTGAAATAAGCGGGATGCTTTCCCCCAGTCATGGAATAAGGCTGCTAACCTAGCAACAGCGGCAATTAAAGAGAGATATTTCCAATCATTTTCAAACTCGCTGCCTAAAAATGATTTTTCAGTACGGTTCACCGGAACATGCCCCTGTGAATTAAATTTATTGCGATTCCCAACGACCCATAAGAGTTGAGAGCGTGATCGAGAGCGTATCCAATGACAGCTTACAGCAGTATTGCGACTGGCGCTTTGCCTCAGCATTTTTTTGACTGTTTGTAAGCCGTCTTCAGTGATGAGGGTTTGCCATGTGTTATCACCAATACGGTTAGCAAATGCATCCAATACACGTCGTGTTCTTTTTAGTGCATGTTTTTCACATTGCGAAACAAAAGTGACCATCATAATTTAGGCTCCTGAATTTGTTGCTCTGAGCCGGTTTGTAACGCAATCGTTTTAACGGTATCAAAAAGAAAGTCTAAGGCGTGATTATCGATGAAAGATTGTAAGATTTGCTGGCGGAACTCTTGCTCTGAGGCTCCCTCTTTAGCGCAAATAAAGGACCAAGGGAGAACGATGGCATCTTTAATTAAATCTGCGACATCAAATACCAGCGCGCCGCGTCGGGTTTTGCCATGCATAACCGCAAAACCGTGAGGGATCCCGAGTACCCATAAGCAACTCGCTGCCAAACCATATGCCAAATAATTACCGTGGTTTAAAAAGGCATTCGCTTTATCCATGGCTTGATGTTGACGTGTGAAATTTTTTTGCCCCGTGTTATTTGCTGCATATTTATAAAGTGCCTTCGTTAATTGGGCTTCTGTGAGTAATAGCGTCTGAGGGTCATCCGCCGCCTCAGTTCGTGTATGAAAGGTTTCTAAGGCATTTTGGATCAACGTATCATTATAAATAAACCCTTCATTCTGCAATTCTCGGGAGCTTTGCCAAGTCTTCTGTAAATAGCTGATGCGAGATCGTTGTAACGTTTTAGCGGCAGCTAAACGCTTTTTATCATCGAACCAAAAACGCATCCAACCTTGCAAATATTCGGTTGGCCGATATTCACTTTGTGGTGTTAACCATTCTACTTCCGTTGACATATATAAAGGTGTGCCACCGCCACCACAAAAACCAACCAGTACCCCAGCCTGTGAAAGCATTCTCATCGCAGCTTGAGTAATAGAGGTGCCAGTGCCTAATAGCAAAACTGTTGTATTCGCAATGGGAATATTGAAATAGAGGTTTTCATTTTTCGCTTCGGTGAAGTAGAGAACTCGACCATCTTTTTGCATAACGCGGCAATGCTCTAAATAGTACATATTAGCGCGCTTGGAATGAAGGATAGTTTTTAAATCAGCGGGAGAAAAGTCATCCATGTTGAATTAGCCTTCCATTGACTTGGTTAAATCATATGACTATTTAAATACAGTTTAACTTAAGTGTTGTCTATAGCTATTCATTGTTTGTAAAGAGTACATGGTGATTTTGGGAAGCTGATCGCAAAGCGTTTTATCAAAAATAACTTATTGATTGTATTTAAACGTACATGTTAATACTTGTTTATTTAATCTATATTAATAAATGGATAACTGCCTATACGTTTATGTATGTGACCTACGGCCTTCTAAGGCGTTGGCCTTATGTCTAATCTTCCTATACCAATGTGAGTTTTATTTTCCCTTTATTACTGCGCTGGCGGGAGTTGAACCCGCGTCTTATTTCTAAGCTGCCTATACGGCAGTGAACTAAACGGGATCAGGGTTTCGTCATACTTCATATTTCTAAGCTGCCTATATGGCAGTGAACACTTACCGAAACGTAATTTGCTTAATAGTGATTTTCTAAGCTGCCTATACGGCAGTGAACATGGGAGAATTGTTTTACTGGTTTTCTTTTATTTTCTAAGCTGCCTATACGGCAGTGAACACGGGATCATTCGGTGCAACACCGAGCATGCTTTCTAAACTGCCTATACGGCAGTGAACGGTTTTTTTTCTCGAACATAATTTTTCTGTAATTTCTAAGCTGCCTATACGGCAGTGAACATTGCCTTGCTGGTCTGCGAAAATTAGCCACTTTTCTAAGCTGCCTATACGGCAGTGAACGCATTAACTTCCTGTTATCGTCATGAGTAATATTTCTAAGCTGCCTATACGGCAGTGAACAATTAGCTTACCAAACAAAATCCCTAAATAACAATTCGTTAGCCTATTTTTTAGAAAAATACCTTCTTTTTTATGACGCTTAGTAACTTATTGTTTTATTGGCTAATTTTTTAAAGAGCAAAAACAAAGGGTAAAATAAAGAGTAAATCATCTTAAGAGAAATGCAATATAGGATAAGAGAAAAGAAAATAATTGTAGGGAAAAATAACGATACGGTAATTGCGCCAGCCTCAAATGAGTTGAGACTGGCACACGTCTTAACGACCACCAAATAATGACATGCTATTTAAATCTTTAAAAATATCTTGCGATGCTTGGAACATAGCCATTTCTTTATAATAGTCTGTTGTGACTCCAGTCCAATTTGTATCCAACAACTCACTTATGCGCTGACTATTTTGAATACTTCTTGTATCTGCTAGAAAGTTTAACTGATCAATTTCTTGTAGTTGCAACCCCTGCTTCGACTCAATATTTGAGATTTTATCTAGCGCTGATTTAACCGCTGTATTGGCGCTATCTAATGCTTTTTGAGCTGCCTCTTTTTCGCTTTGTGTTGCTTGGTCTTGAGGCGTTTTCAGCGCAGCAATGCCTTCATTTAACGCTTTGAAAACATTCACGACATTATTGCTATCCGTTGCAAACACTTGTGCGCCAGTAAAGTAAGTGGTCATTTCGCGATCGCTGGATACATTCTGCATAATCGCTTTATCGCCGCCTTTGTAAATCACATCGCCCGCAGCATTCACCTCAAATGGTGGCTTGTCAGATTTATAACCTGCAAAAATATAGCGACCATTACCATCTGTCGTGTTGCCTAACGCTACCAGCTGATCTTTCAAACCGCTTAATTGCTCCGCAAGTGACATTCTGTCACTATCACTCAAACTACCTTGGTTTGAAGCTTGAATAATTGTTGTATCAATCTGAGTGGTAACCTCTGTCATCTGGGTCAACACGCTCATCTGTAGCAGCATGCCTGTTTTGGCAAAACCTCGACTTGCCACATATTGCTGGTTGCGGTTTTCAGATTGATTAACACGCACCGCCTGCGATGAAGCTTGGGGGTCATCCGACGGCTTGCTGACACGCTTACCGGATGCCAGTTGGCTACCCGCATCCATCCAACGCGCTTGAGCATTATTCATATCTTGCAAGCGCTGGTGATAAATCATATTCGTACTTAAACGCATAATAGAATCCTTTTAAATGACTAGAATTTAGAACGCTCTCATTAGGGCATTAAAGAGGTCATCTACAGTTTTTAGCACTTGCGCATTCGCATTAAAAAACTGTTGGATTTTTTGCATTTGAATGCTTTCTTCGTTCATATTGACGCCCGAAACCGCTTGCTCTTGCTGATAGAAACTTTCTGTCATTTTGTTTTGTGTTTCAGAGTCAATCTGTGCTTGCTTGGTTTGGTTACCCACATCATTGACGATAGTGGCGTAATAATCGGAAAACGTTGATGTGCCCCCAATTAATTTTTGGTCTTGAAGCTTAACCAGCTCTTTTAGGTTATCATTATCACCAGGCCCGCTCCCTTTCTCACCCGCCGCCGCAAAATTTGCCGCATCGCTTATCAAAGATTGCATGCCATTGATGACGCCATTAACTGGTTTGACTAAAAACGAATCACCACTTTGGGCATTGTTTTGGGTAATTTTCAGCTCGATACCATCAAACTTCAATGTATCTGGGGTTGAGCGATCAACGGTAACGGCAAAGCCTTCAGGTAGTCGAGTGACATTCCACTCTTTACCATCAAAACGCATCTCATAATTATTGCCAGTGACTTGAGAGACATCGCTATAGTTAAAATCAAATTCTGCTTTACCGCGGTTAAAGGTATTACTGACTACATTACCTTTGCCGATTTCGAAAAAGTCCTTACCCGGATTACCATTAGCATCAAAGCCTTTCTTATGTACTTCGTTGAATTTACTTGCGAAGACCAAGGCCAATTTATTGAGTTTTTGGTATGCAGGATCAATGACCTCTTTGCGAGAGCGTAATACACCGCTGAGCTCACCACCACGAAACGCATCGTCTGCAATTTCGCGCACTTGACCATTAGCACCAACAAAACCAATACTAAAGCGGCTGTCATCCTGTGAGGAAGGAACGGCCTCAAGGCGGTTCGCATTTTCTCCAGTCACCAACGGTAAACCATTTGCAAAAGTGACGTTGTAGTTTCCATTTTGCTCAATCACTTTTACGCCAATCAATGAGTTGATCTCACTGACTAGGCGATCACGTACGTCCAGCAAATCATTAGGCTCTGAGCCGCTCACAGAGCGCACCCGCGCTATCTGTTGGTTCAAACCAGCGATTTTCTCTGCGTAGGTATTGATGTCTTTCACCTTAGTTTCAATTTGGCGATTAACATCACGCTCCATTTCTTGTAATCGTCTATCTGCTTCCTTGAACTGCCCTACCAGTGCATTTGATTTACCTAAAAAAACATCGATTAATGTTTTATCACTCGCATCACTGCTTGCGGCATCGAGCGCTGTAAAAAAACTCCCAATATTGCTCGAAATATCTTCAATATCATTAGTGAGTAAGTCATCGACTTGGCTGCTGTTTTTCGCATAAGCTTCATACTCACCACTACGAGCGCGTGATTGACCATATTGCTGGTTAATAAACTCATCAAACTCACGGCGAACATGGCTAAAATAGGTGCCGTTACCAAAATAACCGTTAGGTGTCATTGTGCCGGGATTCTCCCCGAAAACAGCACTTTGGCGATGATAGTAACCCACACCTGCGTTAGCTAAGTTATTTGAAATCACACTTAACCCACCCTGTGCGGCATTCACACCACTAAGTGCATTATTCATTACATTGTTCAGCATAAGCTTTTCCTTTATCTGCTGCTTATCGCCATGGTTCATCGATAATAACCGTCGCAATATCAACCTGAACTTTTTATTTATATTTCAAATAATTCGAGGTGCAGTTAGGTAACAAATCACTGTATCCTTGCAGCACCAATAAGCATCATCAATCGTGCTGTCACTTGAAATATGACGAATATAGTTAGTTATCGGAAAGATGCCGCAAATGTTTAGTGTTTACGGCACCTTTCAAGATGAAAATTTAAAAAATATCACTCAGATCGACGGTATAGGCTTGAACCGCTCGTGACGCCGCTTTGTCTGCCGTCTGATAGCCACGAATTTGATTGATCAGCGTAATTAATTTATCGGCATAATTAGGGTCTGTCGCATAACCTGCTTGGTGTAAGCGACGCGCCGCTACCTCAGGGGATTGCGCGTGTTTAACATCACGATAGCGTGGGTTCTCAGTCAATAAATTAATGTAATCGGCTATCGCTTCTTCATATGAGCCATACACACGGAAATCGTCTCGCATTTTGATGCTTTTGCCATTAATCACTTCCGTTGTCATAATATTGGTTACTGGCCCTTGCCAACTTTTACCCGCTTTAATACCAAACAGGTTATGGCTGGTTTTGCCTTCCGCCGTTAAAATTTCTCGACGTCCCCAACCACTTTCTAATGCCGCCTGAGCAAGGACCAAAAGGTGCGATATACCACTTTTCTGGCTGGCAACTTTTGCAGGCTCTATTAGTCGACTAATAAAGTTTTGACTATTTAAAGAGAGGGATTTGACCTTCTGCATGGATGACGATAGAGCATCTCCTAACGGAGCAAAACGACGGACAATCTGCGCCATTGCTTGATTAGGTAGAGAGTCTATCAATCGATCATCCATGTTAAAGGGCTTCACTGGTACGTCTTCTGAAGATGTATCACCTTGCATTTGAGTTAGCTGCTGATACATCATTTCACCAAAGCCTAACCCTTTTTGTGACAGGTCTTGCGCAATTTGCTGATCATACATACTGGTTAGCATACGCGTCTGATCGGAAGAAAAAAGACCATCTTGCGGTAGTGCATCACGCATGCTTTTTAACATCATTTGTACAAACGTCGCTTCTAATTGCTGGGTGACTTGACGCAACCCTTTATCTGGCGAATCAGTTAATTCACGCTTTAAATGGCTGAGCGACTGCAAATCAAATGCGGCACCTTGCATTAATTGCATATCATTCATCAGATGATCTCCAGCTTAGCGCGCAAGCATCCAGCGCTTTCCATGGCCTGTAAAATCGACATTAAGTCGGTTGGCGTCGCCCCTAAAGTATTAAGTGCTTGTATCACTTGGTTAAGTTGTACGCTGGCATTGACTTTTTGTAATGCGCCGCCTTGCTCCCTCACCCCAATATTCGTATTACGGGTAACAACGGTTTGCCCGCCTGCAAAAGGCGTGTTCGGCTGACTGACCTGAGTTTGCCTCTCTACCATCACCGATAAACTGCCGTGTGCTACCGCACAGCTTTCTAATGTTACACTGCGATTGATCACAACTGAGCCTGTTCGCGAATTTAAGATCACTTTGGCTTCGGCAATTGGCGTACGTACATTCAATTCTTGAATTTGTGCAAGAAAACGCACCTGATCACTATTGTTCATTGGCACACGTAGCTGAACTGTGCGTGAATCTAATGGTGTTGCGGTGCCTGCACCACGTAATCGGTTAATTGCATCACTAATATCTTGCGCTAATGTGAAGCTATCATCGTTCAGTTGTAAGTTAATAATGCCATTTTGACCAAAGCTAGTAGGTAGCTCACGCTCAATGGTCGCCCCTCCAGTGATCCGCCCACCAGCTAATTGATTGACTTTAATACTGCTTCCCCCCGCACTCGCGCCAGCTCCACCAACTAAAATGTTGCCTTGTGCCATGGCATAAACCTGCCCATCAACGCCTTTAAGTGGGGTCATTAGCAAGGTACCACCTCGTAAGCTTTTCGCATTCCCCATCGAGGAGACCACCACATCCACGGCTTGTCCTGCGCGAGCAAAAGGTGGCAATTTCGCGGTAACCATCACGGCTGCCACGTTTTTCAACTGCATGTTAGTGCCAGGTGGCACGGTGATCCCCATTTGAGATAACATATTGCTCAAGCTTTGAGTGGTAAAGGGTGTTTGCATGGTTTGGTCACCGGTGCCATCCAGCCCTACTACCAATCCATAACCAATTAACGCGTTGTCACGTACACCCTGCACTGTTGTCAAATCCTTGATACGTTCGCTATATGCCGATGTAGCAAATAGACAAAGCAGCGTTAGCAGAAGAGTCACTAATTTATTCATTCGATTATCTCTATGGGTTTACAGCTCAATTTCTACCTAAATTAATAAGGCGAAACGTTTAAGAAAAAGCGTTGCAACCAGCCCATGGTTTGCGATTCATTAATATAACCATCACCAACATATTCAATACGCGCATCCGCCACTTGTGTGGAGCTGACATTGTTATCTGCGCCTATTGTGCGAGGGTTTACCACGCCCGAAAAACGAATCGACTCCGTTCCTTGATTAATCGCTATCCGTTTTTCGCCCACTACATGCAAGTTACCGTTAGCTAAGAGTTGATCGACCGTGACGGTTATGGTGCCTCTAAAGGTATTGTTGGCATTGGCCCCGCCTTTCCCTGAAAAATCACTACTGCCTTTCACATCCAGCTCTGTATTACTGCCGCCCAGCCAACCTTGCATAAAACCAGGCAAGATTGCGGCTAAGAACCCCGTTTTACCGCTGCGATTTGCATTCGCGGATGAGTTCTTACTGGCGCTCACATTCTCTTGCAAATTAATGGTTAAAATATCGCCTACATTGCGAGGTCGCCTATCTTCAAACAGTGGTTGGTAGCCGTAATAGGCGGGCTGAGCACTTTGAAAAATAGCGCCATTGGGTGCGGGGGCTGTGGGTGCTGTCGGTAACGCACTTGTTTGAGTATCCACCAGAGGACGAGGTTTGACATAAGCACAACCACTTGTGGCTAATACCAAAGCAATCACCAAAACCTTACTCGGTGAAAAGAATGAATCGCCCTTAATTTCAGGGGTAAAACCGTTTTTCGTCATCATGGTACTCTTTTGCTGCTGTGTCTGTTTTATCATCACATCAAATGCCTAGTTATCACCAAATGACAACTTACCTTCTCGGGCAAATTGTCATTTGGGATCAGGCCGCGCGTTATGCCATCAAATTACAGTTGCGTTAAGCGTTGTAGCATCTGGTCGGAAGCTGAAACCGCTTTACTGTTAATTTCATAGGCGCGTTGGGTTTGGATCATATTCACCAATTCCTCAGCCACATTGACGTTCGAGGTTTCAAGCATATGCTGATACAGCAAACCAGCACCATTCGTGCCCGGCGCGCTTTCATTTGGCGCTCCTGAGCTAGCGGTTTCCATGTACAGGTTCTCACCCATACTTTCCAAGCCCGCATCATTAATAAATGTTGTTAGCGTAATTTGCCCAATTTGCTGTGGTTGGTTATCCCCATAGACCGTGATTGAGACCGTACCATCACGTGCGATGGTGAGGCTATTGGCATTATCAGGGATGGTGATGGCAGGTACGATTTGGTAACCACTCGAAGTGACTAGCTGACCATCTTGGTTTGGCTGCAAAGCACCGTCGCGTGTATATGCATCCGTACCATCGGGCAACTGCACATGTAGGAAACCTTGTCCTTTGATAGCAATGTCGGTGGTGTTTCCGGTTTTATTCAACGCACCTTGGCTATGAATACGCATTGTCGCCACAGGGCGTGACCCTGTACCCAGTTGTAAACCTGATGGTAAAGAGGTCTGCTCAGAGCTCATTGCCCCCGGTTGACGAATATTTTGATACAGTAAATCTTCAAATACTGCACGTTGACGTTTGAAACCATTTGTACTGACGTTTGCCAAGTTGTTGGAAATAACATCAAGGTTGGTTTGTTGGGTATCAAGCCCAGTTTTAGCAATCCATAATGAACGGATCATCGTTATTCCTTACTGAAAATTAGCTAACGGCAAGCAGTTGGTTGGCTTTTTGTGCATTTTCATCGGCACTACGAACCACTTTCATCTGCATTTCAAAATACCTAGCGTTGGCAATCATCGACACCATTGCTTCTGCTGCATTGACATTACTGCCTTCAATCACCCCAGATGTCACGGAAGCTCGCTCACTTTGTGCAAGCCCATTACCATTCGCCGCCGCGGCTTGTGGTGATAGATGAAATAAGCCATCTTCACCGCGAATTAAATCTTGCGGCTGAGCTTCAACCACTTTTAAGCGCCCTATCTGCCCTAACATTGTTGGCGGGTCGGTCGCCAATAAGGCCGTCACTGTGCCATCTTCACCGATGGTCAGTTCCGCATTCGGCGGCACATTGATCGGGCCACCATCTCCTTGTAGACGGCGCTCACCAATCACCAATTCACCGTCAGGTGAAATTTGAATGTTACCGTTACGGGTATAAGCTTCACTACCATCTGCAAGTTCAACGGCTAGAAAGTGTTTGTCGTTTAATGCCACATCCATTGGCCTGCCCGTATAGTTGAGCGGCCCTTGGCTCATATCCGCTCCGGGCGTTGAAGCAACCACCAACGTTCGTGTTTGCTCGCTATCTCCATGAATAGGAACAGCCCGCATCGCCGCTAATTGTGCTTTAAAACCCGATGTGGAAACATTCGCAATGTTATTAGAAACAATCGCTTGGTTTTCAAGCGCATGTCGTGCGCCTCCCATTGCGGTATAAATGACATGATCCATAGCCACCCTCTACACTTAGCGTAAGTTAACCATCGTTTGCAGCATCTGATCTTGGGTTTTGATCGTCTGTGCGTTCGATTGGTAGTTACGTTGCATCACAATCATGTTGATCAGCTCTTGGCTCATATCTACGTTGGAAGATTCCAGCGCACCGCTCGTTAGCTTACCGAATTGACCGACTCCCGGTACGCCATCCATCGGGTTACCAGAGGCATTAGACGGTGCCCAAACGTTACCACCTTGTGATACTAAGCCATTCGGGTTAGCGAATGCTGAAAGTGCCACTTGCCCAACAACACGTTTTTGTTGGTTTGAGTAATTCGCCACGATCAAGCCGTTATCTTCGACTTTGAAATTGGTGTACTCACCTGCCGGATAACCGTTAACATCAATCGCACTCACCGATGATTCGCTGACTTTTTGCTGGCGTGTTTTATTTAGGTCAATCTGCAACGTACCGTTATTGGCACCATTTAGACCTTGATAATCAAACGCAAAAACGGCATTAGTTGGGCTATTTAGGCGGCCATTTCCATCAAACTCCATATCTCCTAATTTCTTAGCCACTTTATCGCCAGCATCTTTTGCATAAGCCGTCCATTTGTTATCGTCTGTTTTGACAAAGTAAACGGAGATTTCATGGGTATTACCTTGGCTATCAAATGCGGTCATGGTGGTACTGAAGTTATAGCTGCCAGTATCATCTGGGTTATTGATATCAAAAGGTTTGGATTTAACTTTGTCTTCAGAATTCAGGTTGATAGTCAGTTTTGCCAAATCAGAGGCTTGAGCATCCATCATATCTGTTGGGATATTTAGCCCTTGAGGAACACCACCACTTTGAACGACCACATTACCATTCTCATCCAAACCAGCCGGATAACCTGTCACTGTCATTCCTTGGTTGTTGACGAGGTTGCCGCTTTTATCGCGAATAAATTGCCCATCACGGCTATAAAAAATATCACCGTTTTGGTCTTGCACACGGAAAAAACCATTTCCTGAAATGGCCACATCCGTCGGTCTGTCAGTACGAGTGATTGGGCCATCTTTAAAGTTTTGGGTTACCGCGGCAACGTTAACCCCCAGACCTACACCTGAACCGGCAAACATATCGGCAAAAGAGGTGGTTGCACCTTTAAAACCATTAGTTGCGGAGTTGGCAATATTATTACCAATCGAATCAAGCCCCGCTGAGGCAGCATTTAAGCCACTAACTGCTTGTGAAAAAGACATGTTTTCTCCATGACGGTTGGGGAAATAAAATTAAGATGATGGATAGACTTTAAAAATGCTGCTAAGCGGCACACTTTGTCCTATACCAACATCCAATAAAGGAGCATCTGTACCCGGCGTGACACCATTAACTCGGGTATATCCCAATTTGGTGACTTCAATTTCTGCGCCGTTACTGACAGCCCTTACATCAAAGAAGTATTTGCTGTTCGTATCAGCAACGAGTTTTCCATTGTCATCGCGCCCATCCCACGACATGTCATAAATGTCAGGTTTCACTTCTGTGTCGTAAGAGATGGTACGAATAATGGCTCTATTTTTATCGCGTATCGTGATCTCAACGCTGTCAGCCATTTTGGGAAGGAAGAAACCAAACGGCGATGAGATATAATCCCCTTGGGACGCATCATCATCTCCGCCATTGTCATTGGCTGCGGACAACGCACGGCTAGTTTCATCATCAGGTAATGGATTTGTTGGTTTAGAAATAGCCGTATTATCACTGTCATTTTGCGTTTTTAATGGCGCAAGAACGATTTCATTACGCGGTATCAAAACCCCTTTTCCGACCAATTGAGTCGCTTGCAATGATTGACCAGAGCCAATTTGGCTTGAAATTCCGCTGACTTTGTCACTCAGCTTATTCATACTTTCAAGGGTCGCGATTTGTGCAAGTTGGCTGGTCAACTCTGCGTTTTCCATCGGCTTAGTGGGGTCTTGATTTTGCATCTGCGTTACAATCATTTTTAAAAACGTGTCACGCATATCATCCGTTTGACTCTTATTTTTATTTGGAATATTACTTTTCAGCGGCTCTGGGCCTGCTGTGGTGTTATCCAAAGAGTCATACATGGTGGCTGCTATGCCCATTTAGCTTCCTCGTTACTGGCCTATGGTTAAGGTTTTCTGAAGCAGCGTTTTAGCTGTATTCATCACTTCTAAGTTTGCTTGGTAGCTACGCGATGCCGAAATGGTATTGATCATTTCACCGACCATATCGACGTTAGGCATACGCACATACCCCTTCTCATCCGCCAATGGGTGACCGGGTTTGTATTCCATACGTGGTGGCGTGGGATCTTCAATCAACTGGCTCACACGAACACCGCCAACGCCATTACGGCCTTGAGGCGTCATTTGGAAAACTACCTGTTTAGCACGAAACGGTTCGCCATCAGGGCCTACAACACTTTCCGCGTTCGCCATATTGCTAGCGCTCACGTTAAGACGCTGTGATTGCGCGGTCAGTGCAGATGCTGAAATATCAAAAATACTGAGTAACGCCATTTTTATTACCCCTGCTGTAACACGGCCAACATACTTTTGACGCGGCTATTAATAAAAGTGAGATCTGCTTGGTACTTCAATGTGTTATCTGCGAATTGACTGCGCTCTATATCCATATCGACGGTATTACCGTCCATTGAGGTTTGATATGGAACACGATATTTAAGATCCAATTCGGGCTGTTTCATGTTTCGACCTTCGATATGGCCTTTTGATGTCACCGCCAAAGCAACGCCTTTACCTTTTACAACGCCATTTTTCATGGCTTGCTGTAACTGGCGGCTAAAATCAATATCACGCGCCTGATACCCCGGTGTATCCGCATTAGCAATATTTGCAGCTAAAATAGTTTGCCTTGCCTCGCGTATTGATAACGCCTGTTGCTGAAAAGCAAATGTGGCATTTAATTTATCAATCATGTTCAACCCCAATAAATTTTGCTTATCTCTCTCTTATCGTTATCACGATAAAATAAGCACCAATGCGTCACGCCATTCGCTAACTGTAATTTTCAAAGAATAGCAATGCAGAAAACGCTGAAATTTAAAATTCGACGCGCTTATATTAGCCGTATAACAAAAAATCTAATGGCAAGATAAAGGCAAAATTATTGACCTATTTGGCCCATTCATTATTGATGAGATGCGTAAACTGCGAGCAATTAGAAAAGTATGTTTTGATGAGGAGGCAACTCAATGAATGGTTTTCATACAACGCTATTTGGCTCGTTAATTTTACTAACGACAACAGCGCAAGCCTCTTTACCGCAAGACATTAATAACTATTTTCGTAAAATACACACCAAGCCGAATCAAGTCTCTATTGAGATAAAAACACCTATAGAACGTTGGCCTAGTTGTGAAAAGCCCCAAATTCTTCCTCCTGTCGGTAATCGTAATATGGGAAATGTTTCATTACCGGTGCAATGCGGTAAGAAAAAACAGTTTATTCAGTTAACTGTTAATGTCACCGGACAGTATTATGTGGCAACACGTAATATCGCTCGTGGGGAAAAAATTGAATTTGTCGATATTGGCACCCAAAAGGGGTTACTCCATAAGCTACCTACAGGGGCTGCCACCGATAAAGTGGCAATACGCGGCAGCATCGCATTGCGTGATATCAATGCAGGTCAAACATTGACACAATCTATGATGCGTCGACCTTGGGCCGTTAAAGCCGGACAAAACGTTTATGTCTTTGCAAATGGCCATAATTTTTCGGTTAAATATGAAGGACGAGCCATCAACAATGCCGCCACCGGGGAAAACACGCGTGTTCGATTAATCAACGGTCAGGTTGTTAATGGAGAAGCCTTAGAAAATGGCAGTGTGCGGGTAGCGCTAAAGTAGCGAATTTTGATTGAGACTCAATAAGATAATCGATATTATGCGCCTACTCATATCAAAGGGTATCATTATCATTCTCAAGCATTAGAATAGTCTTAAAGATAAGCATTAGATTAAAGAATTGGTAATTAACGCCGATATTCCATTTATAAAAATACTGGAACAGGAAAAACACTATGGCTATCGAGCAAACATCTGCAATTTCAGCGCTAACGCAAGTGACAAACCGTGACCCACAGGATCCCACGGCACCCCTTCGTGAGAAAAAAGTATCAGCGGCTGAATCCGTTAAAGAAAGTACTTTTTCACCAAGTGAACTAAAAAAGAAGTTATTGCAACCTCAAGCCAGTGATATCAACAGTGAAAAAGTTGAACGAATTAAACAGGCCATTAAAGATGGTACATTGCAAATGAATACCGAGAAAGTTGCCGACGGCATTTTACGTGATGCCCATGAATTCATGCTATCAATGAAGTAAGACAATGAATATGAATGATGATTTGTTGACGTTGCTAGAACAACAGCTCACTCATTTACAATCACTGCAAATAGTGATGAAGAATGAGGAGTTACTGTTAGGCTACCATCGTGTTCCCCCATCACCGTTTCAAGAAGCCACCGAGCAAAAGCGTTATTTGGTTGCCGCTATTGGACATGGTGAAACACATCGTCTACGCCTTGAGCAAGAAATGGGAATTGTGGCGCCCTACGATGAAAACCCTGCGCTTCATAGCCTGTGGGGTGAAATCAAAGCGCTGACAACAACATTAAAAGAGTTAAATTACCGTAACCACCAAATGTTGCAGTTACATATTGAACTAAATAACCAGCGCCTTGCTTTTGTCAAAAAACATAATAACCAATCCACTTATGGTGCAGACGGTTTAGAAGAAAAGCGTCCAGTATTAGGTAAGAAAATTTCTATTTAGGCGACGGTGATAAACAAGATCACCGTTCTGTTCGATAACGTACAGTCATGCGCTGTAAGCCATATTGAATATACTCTTTACCTTCTCATGTTTTTCGACTAAATAAATCACGCCATTTTTATGTCTATAAAAGAAAAGCGGTCACCTATATCCACTATCGCATTAAGTGAACATAGGTGACCGTTATACGAAATGATTAGCTAGCGCTATCCAATATCAGCCTGCCTTTTGTAACCTTAATGAAGTGCTAGCGTAGTTTTATCACCCAAGGCAATTTAGCACTCAAACAAGATGAGGCTCTGATTTTTATTCCTGTCATTTTAAGCCCAAAAGCGCAATAACCACAGAAAAGTGTGAATTAAACGCTTCATGTTTCCACTATGCTATTAAAGCGCTCAAAACAGTAAGTCAAAAAAGATAACCCGCTCTCTTATGCCATCAAAGCAGTTGTATAACGACTGCTTTGATATCCGTATCAGGAATGCGTTGACGCTTTGCTTGTGCATGATAAAAAGCGCTTCTTACGGCATCGCCCATAAGGCGAGACTTTAACTGTTACTTCTGCAATTTTAAGCAAAATAACGTAATAACCACAGAAAAGTGTGAATTAAGCGTTTCATGCTTCCACTACGCTATTAAATCGCCCAAAACGTTAAGTTAAAAAAGATAACCCGCTCTCTTATGCATCAAAGCAGTTGTATAACAACTGCTTTGATATCCGTATCAGGAATGCGTTGACGCTTTGCTTGTGCATGATAAAAAGCGCTTCTTACGGCAAAAGCGATAAAACCTCATTCCTATACTCAGCAACTTAGTTACCACTGATCATCGATGTCATGCGAATTTTCCGGCGATCGTTTAGCTCAAGATTCGACATTACCACCAGTTCAGGTAAGCTTCTGCGTAAAAAGCGAGATAAGATCAAACGTAGTCCATGATTGACCAATAATACCGTCGGTGCGCCCATCGCCTCTTGGTGCTTCACGGCCTCTTCGGCTTGCGTCTGAATAAATTGCGCAAGGTTTGGCTCTAAGCCACCACCATTTTTGGCCGCTTGTAATAAAATCTGCTCAAGCCCCGCATCTAGACCAATGACTTGTATTTCATCCGCATTGCCGAACCATTGCTGAGTGATTGCCCGCCCTAATGCGATACGTGCCTGTGATGTTAGATAATCCGTATCTTTTTGCTCACCATTTTCACCCGCCATTTCTGCAAGTGTTTCGATGATTGTGCGCATATCACGGATCACAACATCTTCCATTAATAGATTCTGTAATACCCGATGCAATGTGGTCAAAGAAATGGTATCCGGTATTAAATCATCAGCCAGCTTCGGCATCTCTTTCTTCACTCGGTCATAAAGCATTTGTGCTTCTTGGCGACCAAACAATGTGCTCGAGTTTTGTAGCAAGATCTGATTAAAGTGCGTAGCAACGGCAGTGCTTGCTGAAACCACGGTATACCCTTGGATTTGCGCTTGTTCACGCAAATCATCATCAATCCAAACGGCAGGTAGGCCAAAGGCAGGCTCTTTGGTTGCATCTCCGGGTAGCGTACCTGCGGCATTACCTGGGTCAATCGCCAAGCTTCTTCCTGGTTGCGCCTCACCATGTCCGACAACCGCACCTTTAATAAGGATACGATATTCACAAGGCGCTAACTCTAAGTTGTCACAAATATGCACTACAGGTGGCAAGTAACCTACCTCTTGCGCAAATTTCTTGCGTAAGCCACGAATTCGTCCAAGTAATTCACCTTGTTGGTCATTATCTACCAGTGGAATTAAGCGATAGCCCACCTCCATGGCAAGTAAATCTTCAAGCTGAACATCATCCCAAGTGGCTTCAACGACCTTATTTGCCTCTTGGAACTGTTTCATTTGCCCATCATCTGCCTGACTTTCTGGCTGTTTAGCTTTGCGAACCAAATACCAGCCTAGCCCTGCTAATGCGGCAGTAAACAGTAAAAATACAAAGTTTGGCATACCTGGGATTAAACCGATTAACCCCAACACACCGGCACTTAGCCACATCACCCGTGGGTTATTAAATAGCTGAGTGACCATCTGCTCACCGACATCTTCATCGGTTGCGACTCTGGTCACAATCACCCCTGCCGCCGTTGAGATAATCAAAGCTGGGATCTGAGCGACTAAGCCATCACCAATCGTTAGCAAAGTATATGCACTCGTGGCATCGCCCAATGTCATATTATGTTGACCAACACCAATAATTAGCCCACCGACAACGTTGATCACCATAATCATGATCCCCGCGATGGCATCCCCACGCACAAATTTACTTGCACCATCCATTGAGCCATAAAAATCAGCTTCTTGGGTCACTTCAGCACGGCGCTTTTTGGCTTCATCATCATTGATAATGCCAGCATTTAAGTCCGCATCAATTGCCATCTGTTTACCTGGCATACCATCAAGGACAAAGCGTGCGCCTACTTCGGCAATACGCCCCGCACCTTTGGTGATCACCATAAAGTTAATTAATACTAAAATGATGAAAACCACTATCCCTATGGCAAAGTTTCCCCCCACCAAAAAGTGACCAAAGGCTTCAACAACACGCCCAGCCGCATCAGGCCCAGTATGCCCCTCCAGCAGAATAATGCGCGTTGACGCAATATTTAGTGATAGACGTAATAGTGTGGCAAACAGCAAAATGGTTGGGAAGGCTGCAAAATCAAGGGTACGCTTAGTGAACATTGCCACTAATAGCACCATGATCGATAAAGCGATATTAAAGGTAAACAGTAAATCTAAGATAAAAGCCGGTAATGGCAGTACCATCATCGACAAGATCAGCAAGATGAGAACAGGCCCAGCAAGAATTTGCCATTGCGTTCCCTGTAAGTTTTTAGGCAATTTTAATAATGCAGCCAAATTAGCCATCGCGATTGTTTTCTCCAGCAAAATCCAGCGCCGGTGGCACTGGTAAATTTTTCGGTTTTCTTGGTTTTAATCCACCCTCACGCCGCCAGCGACGTAGCTGGTAAACCCATGCTAAAACTTCTGCCACCGCAGCATATAGCGCTACAGGAATGCTTTGCCCGATTTCGGCATGGCGATACAGTGCACGCGCTAATGGGGGAGCTTCTAATTGTAAAATTCGATGTTCTTGGCCAATTTCTTTAATGCGTTGAGCTATCACGCCTGCGCCTTTAGCGAGTACTTTCGGTGCTCCCATGCGTTTATCATCATATTTCAGTGCAACCGCATAATGAGTTGGGTTCGTCACTATCACATCCGCTTGAGGTACATCAGCCATCATACGATTCCGCGCAATTGCACGCTGCTGTTGGCGGATTTTGGCTTTTATCTGAGGGTCACCTTCTTGTTGTTTAAACTCATCTTTAATTTCTTGGCGACTCATGCGTAATTTCTTCAAATGTGAACGAAATTGATAAAAAACATCAAATGCCACCATTGGGATCAGCAAAAATACGATTAGGTATCCAGCAAAAATCACTTTATGCATTGCATTCCCTAAAGCGGTTACGGGAGATTCAGTCACAAGATGCAAAAGTGATGACCAGTTTTGCCAGAGAAAAATAGCTGCCCCTAGCCCAACAAAGAGCGATTTCAAAATGGCTTTAAATAATTCAGAAAGCGCATTCATCGAAAAAATTCGTTTTAATCCACTGATAGGATTAAGTTTTTTCAAATCAAATTTAATTAATTTGCTATTAAATAATAACCCTCCAACCAGCGACGATGCAGAGATCCCAACTAACGCCAATCCACCAATAACAGGTAATAAAGCAAATAATGCTTCGCCCACCATGCGCCCAAAGTAGCTCACCATTAACAAGGTGTTTTGTATGTAATGCCCATCGAAAATAAAACCTTGACGAAAAATTTGCCGTAGTTCATCAGCAAGATGCCCACCACTGAGCCACAGGAGACTGACCCCTGCTAACATCATCATGAGTGAACTGAGTTCTTTTGAGCGAACTATCTGCCCATCATCTTTCGCCTTCTGTTTTTTATGGGGCGTGGGTTCTTCTGTTTTTTCTACATCACTTTCGTCGGACACGCCGTTTCCTTGCTCGTCAGCAGATTAGAAGTTTGTGCTATAGCATGACAGAGTGTAAAAAAATCAATGCAAGAAAATAGACGAAGTTCACAAGGGTTATTTGCCAATTGAGTAAGATGACATCCGTTTTGCGAACCGTTACGTAACGCCTAGTAATAACACCACGCCGAGGTGGCGGTAGGGGAAAAGATAGGTTATTTTTCCCTGAGAATGAGTCAGAAATAAATACACTAAATCCTATTTTGTTAGGTAATTTCAAAGGGTAAGCTACCTACCCACTCTTTAGCTTAAAGGTCATAAATATATGGATAGTTGTCATCTCGTCGCCCCAGATGTTTCAGCAGAGAATGCAGAAAAAGAAGCGGAACGCATGCTTAACTGGCTCAAGCAACAAGGGATTATCGACCCTGATTACCAACTCATAGAAGATGATGAGGTGATATATCGCCCCACCCCTGAGTATAAGCAGCCTATCCTCTATATTATTGATGACAAAATTGTGCCCACTCAGTTACCGGAACATATATTAAAAAACTATCTCACCATTACCACTCAACGTACCGTATTTCATGCAGGTGGAAATGGTCTTGGTATCTACTGCCCTGTTTGTAAAAATGAACAAAGCAAACAAAGTGAAGATTGGAGCGATGCTGTAACTGCATGGTATGAAGGTAATCCGCATGATTTGTCATGTGTTAATTGTGATTATCGTGCGCCAATTGGCGACTGGCATTATGACCCAACCTGGGCATTTGGCGAGCTTGGTTTTAGCTTTCATAGCTGGGATATGAGTGATGCGTTTATTCAACAATTTACCAAAGCATTTGGGGGGAGAATCATTGATGTCTATCAGCATGACTGAGCATCATCGCCTGATTACACCGATTAATTTGCAATTCGCTCTTGACCCCCTGCTTTTTGGCAAGGGGGGAACTTCAACAAAGATTTAAAAACCTAGCTCGTCTAATAAATCATCAACTTGTGATTGTGATGCCATCACATTGACACCTTCCTTGTTAATTTGCGGGCCATTTAGCAAACTGTCATTTTGTTGCTTCACTCGCATCTCTGGTGGCGTATTTTCCATAAGCAGTGCCAACAGCTGTTTTTCTGCCTCTTCAACCACTTCCATCATTTTTTTAATCACTTGCCCAGTTAAATCTTGAAAATCCTGAGCCATCATAATTTCAAGCAACTCGGCTTTCGTCGTACAGCTGTCATTAATCACACGCCCCAAAAAAGCATGGGTTGATTGATGGAGTTCAGGTGTGATTTGATTCGTATTCACCCCTTCCCATTGCTGTTGTAGTTTGATTGCCTCATCATGCATTTCTACTTGAAGTGGCTTGATTATATCAATACCGTTTAGGGTTTTTTCTGCCGCTTGAGCCGTCATTTGGGCGATATAACGTAAACGATCTTTACCATCAGGAATGCTAGCCACCGCCTGCTGAACACTTTTTTCTAAACCGAGTTCACGCATGCTTTCGCGTAGCGTTCTCATCAAGGTGCCAATCCGCGTAATGACCTGTTTTAAATCTTCATTACCTGTAGGATTGCTCGTCGTTACTATTTGCTCTGTCATCACACTCTCCTTTTACAGGTTCGTTTATTGCAATCCCATTTTTTCAAAGACTTTATTCAGTTTCTCTTCCAATATAGCCGCGGTAAATGGCTTCACGACATAACCACTCGCGCCCGCTTGTGCCGCCGCAATGATATTTTCTTTTTTCGCTTCTGCCGTTACCATCAAAACAGGAATGTGCTTCAACGCTTCGTCGCCACGGATCGTTTTCAGTAGTTCTAAACCATCCATGTTTGGCATGTTCCAATCTGCTACGACGAAATCGATATGGCCCGCACGAATTTTTTCTAATGCATCAACGCCATCTTCTGCTTCTTCTATTTTATTAAAACCAAGTTCTTTTAATAAGTTACGGACAATACGTCTCATTGTGGAAAAATCATCAACAACCAAAAAACTGAGATCTTTAGCGGCCATAACCACTCCTTCAAAAATACAATAGTAAATTCTGTAACCGCTAAGCGGAAACAGATGAAAGTCGAGCCAAAACGCTTGGGGCAATTTTGGCGATATCCTGAATTTCGTCCACGGCATCCAGCTCAATAGCGGCACGTGGCATGCCAAATACCACGCAACTACTTTCATTTTGTGCGTAAGTCACCGCACCTTGTTGGCGCAAGTTGAGCATACCTTTGGCCCCATCCATCCCCATTCCGGTCAATAGAATGCCAACACATTTACGCCCCACACATTTCGCAACAGAATCAAATAACACATCGACAGAAGGACGATGGCGATTAACCGGCTCGGTTTGTTGCAAACGAATCTGATACCCTCGCCCGTTATCAACCACCAGCATGTGAGAGTCACCCGGCGCAATATAGGCATAGCCCTTTTGCAAAGGCTCATTGTGCTCCGCTTCTTTTACCGTCAATGAGCATAACTTGTTTAGCCTTTCTGCAAACGAACGCGTAAAACCCGCAGGCATGTGCTGAGTGATCACGACTGGCGGACATTCGCGAGGCAACATTTCTAAAAATTGACGGATGGCTTCTGTTCCTCCCGTCGAAGCGCCCACGGCAATCACTCTGCTATGGCAAACATAGGCAGATAATGGCTTAGCGATATTGGCTGGCTCTGGAGTTGCTTTTTCTGTGCGCGCAAAACGGTTTCGATGTGTTATTTTCGACATGGCGGCAGCACGAATTTTTTCACCAATCACATCTCGATAGCTCATCATTGTTTCACGAATACCAATCTGTGGTTTGGTAACAAAATCAACCGCGCCCAGCTCTAACGCTTTTAATGTGACCTCTGAGCCTTTAGAAGTTAATGTTGATACCATCACGACAGGTAATGGGTGTAAACGCATCAATTTCTCTAAAAAATCAATTCCATCCATACGTGGCATTTCAACATCGAGCGTTAACACATCGGGTTCATGTTGTTTAATTAAGTCACGAGCTACATAAGGATCAGGCGCTGTGTCAACTACCATCATATCGGAGTGACTGTTAATGATTTCACGCATGATTTGACGCATTAGTGCTGAGTCATCGACACAAAGCACTTTAATTTTTTTCATCACCCCCTCCTCGCCGGTTGTAGGCTGTAGACGGTTTGTCCTTTAATTACAAATCGTTGTGATAATTGAGATAAATTTTCTGAATGGCCGATAAATAACAGTCCATCCGGTTTGAGTAACGGTGCAAATCGTTCTAATAATTTGATCTGCGTGTCTTTATCGAAATAGATCATGACATTACGACAAAAGATTGCATCGAAACGGTGTTGAAGCTGCCAATCGCTATCGCTGAGATTTAAATAACGAAATTCAATCATCTGCCTAAGCGTTTGTTTCACTCGCGCATAGCCTTCAAAGTCGCCAACGCCTTTCATAAAATAGCGTTGACGTTGCAACGCGCTGAGGGCTTTTAACTCCTCGATACGATAAACACCTTGTTTTGCTTTACTTAACACTTCCGTATCAATATCACTCGCAATAACTTTGGCATTCACCGCTTGTGAACCGAGCACATCACTTAATGTCATCGCAATGGAGTAAGGCTCTTCACCGGTAGAAGAGGCCGCACACCAAATATTGATATTGCTACTTTTACGAGAGCGTACAAAGTCAGCCAATGTCACGAAATGGTGAGGCTCTCGGAAGAAGGCGGTTAAATTTGTCGTCAACGCATTGACAAATGCTTGCCACTCTGGGTGTAAAGGCTCGCGCTCCAGCATACGTAGGTATTCAGAAAAATTATTGACGTTACAATCACGTAGTCGTTTTAGCAGCCTGTTATACACCATGCTTTTTTTATTCATGGTAAGAACGATGCCTGATTTTTTATGAATAAACCGGCAAACCCGACCAAACTCTTCATCGGTCAATGGTTCTATTTGTGGTGCAAAAAGCATCGTACTTTGTCCTATTTGATAAAAACCCAGAAGCAGCCGGTTATCGGCTGCTTAGTCTTAACAATAATAACTAGCTAACCTGTGCGGCTTTTGTTTCTGACACTTCAAAAAAGGCAACTGTATCGACTAAGTTATTTGCCTGATCTTCCAAGGCAGCCGTTGCACTTGTAGATTGCTCCACTAATGCAGCGTTTTGTTGCGTCACTAAATCCATTTGGCTCACTGCGGTTGCGACCTGTTCGATACCACGACTTTGCTCATTAGAGGCAGAGGCGATATTGCCCATCAATTCGGTGACCTGATTAACTGCTGCCACTAATTCATTCATGGTTTGTCCGGCCTCATTAACTAATTGAGATCCTTGATTAACACGACCCACAGATTCATCAATTAGTGTTTTGATCTCTTTTGCCGCTTCTGCGCTACGCTGAGCTAAAGCACGTACTTCCCCTGCCACCACGGAGAAGCCTCGACCTTGCTATCCGGCTCTTGCCGCTTCTACTGCCGCGTTTAAAGCCAAAATATTTGTTTGGAAAGCAATGCCATCGATTACGCTAATAATGGCGCTAATTTTTTGCGAGCTATGTGAAATTTCCGTCATGGTATCAATAACATCAACAGTAATATCACCACCTTTTGTTGCTGTTTTTGATGCTGATATTGCTAGCTCACTGGCTTGACGTGCGTTATCTGCGTTTTGTTTCACCGTCGCCGTGAGTTGCTCCATGCTAGCCGCTGTTTCTTCTAGCGACGCTGCTTGCTGTTCGGTGCGAGATGATAAATTATTATTACCCAACGCAATTTCACGAATACCGGTATACATTTGGTCGGTATTGGTACGTAAATTAATGACGGAGGTCGCCAGTGATTCTTGCATTAATTTTAGTTGCTCAAAGACCTCACCAATTTCGTCACGTGTCGTCACTCGAATATCTTGGTTCAACTTACCTTTCGCCAATTTCATAAAGTGATCGCTCATGCTCATCAATGGATAAATGAGTTTTCGTTTCATCCAAAAATGGGCTAAGCCAGAAACCGCTAAAATAATAAAAGTCACCGCAAAGAACATGAACCATGCCACTTTGTTATAAAAATTGGCGGAATCTAATGAGTTTTGGCTATCGGTATTCAATAAATTCAGGTATTGATCGATAACTGCGGCCATCTGTTCTTGATGTTGTTGTGCAGGTAATGCGACATAACCAGGAATATCATTTTTATCAATTAACGCTCTTAACTCTTTTAAAATAGCTAGAAACGCTTGATATTTTTCGTCAATAACCGCGAGGTTTTCGTGTTCACTCAATAATGGCTGAGCTTTAAATTTTTCGTAGTCGTCAGCAGCTTGTTGTAAAAATTGCTCAAAAACCGCTTTTGCGTTATTAATACTCGCGGTATCCGAGTCCACTTTCATATGCACGACAATTTGAGTCAATGTGCTACGAGCCTGCATCAAATCTTCATAAGTTGTTTCGAGTAAATCACGTTTTTTCGAACCAAGATCGATACGCTCTAAAGAGGAGAGCTCACTTGACACTATCCCTAATGAGAGTGCGCTCGACACAATTTGCATCCCACAAAACATCACGAGAAGCAGATATAAACTGACTGAAATCCGTATACTCTTACCAAACATATTTTATCCCCACATACGCCAGCCAAGATTTCCATGCGTTACAGTCACTATCGCAGTGATGCACAGAAACGCTGCCAAGTGTAAAACTTGGCAGCGCTAAGCTGAGCTGAGTCTTTAGAAAGTTTCCCAATTGTCATCATCTTGATGATTTTTCGATGATATTTTATTTAGATCCGGTGTCTTCACGACATTTGAAATGGTTCTTGCCGCAGGCTCAGTTGTTTGTAACTCTTTTTGTTTCATTGCAGGCAAACGGAAAATAGAGATTAACTGAGCAAGTTTTGCGACTTGTTCTTCCAAGACATTTGCCGCAACCGCTGACTGTTCAACCAATGACGCGTTTTGCTGTGTGACTTTATCCATCTCTTCAACAGCAATGCTGACTTGTGAAATGCCTTTGCTTTGTTCATCTGAGGCCAACGCAATATGCGACATGATGTCGGTAACACGGGTCACTGACTCGACAATTTTAGTCATTGTCTCACCTGCATCTTCTGCTTGGCGCGCGCCTGTATCCGTTCTTGATACAGAATCTTCGATGAGTGCTTTGATCTCTTTGGCGGCATTTGCACTACGTTGTGCCAGATTACGCACTTCATCGGCAACAACTGCAAACCCACGACCATGCTCCCCAGCGCGAGCAGCTTCAACCGCCGCATTTAGGGCTAATATGTTGGTTTGGAAAGCAATACTATCAATGACAGCCGTGATATCTGAGATTTTTTGCGAGCTTTCTGCAATATTCAGCATGGTATTTACCACGTTGGATACCACTTTCCCGCCCTCTTTCGCAATCGCTGAAGCTTGGCTTGCATATTCGCTTGCTTGGTGAGCGTATTCTGTATTTTGCTTAACCGTCGCCGTCAACTCACTCATACTTGCCGCGGTTTCTTCTAAACAAGCCACCTGTTGTTGAGTGCGTGCAGAGAGATCATTATTACCCGCAGCAATTTCGCTGGTGCCTTGATAAATAGTCTCACTACCATCTCGAACGCCGCGTACGGTGTTGATCAGCTCTTTTTGCATATGCTCTACGCCACGCGCTAATTCACCAATTTCATTTGTTGCTTTAGTATCAACACTTGGGGTTAAATCACCCGCAGCAAAAGTGGTAATTCGTTGAATTAAAGCTCTTAATGGTTCAATGATGCCTTTGCGTACATAGCGATAACTAAAGAAGCCAATCAGTGCTAATACGATTGATAAAACAATAATCATATAAAGTGATTCGCGATAATTTGCTTCTGCACGTTTCACTTCACTTTGGAAATCTTCCGAAATATCCGCAAAGTAAGCATTAAACTGTTCTTCAAATTTAATTTGATACCCAGATGTACGGTGAGCATAGAATTCATCTAACTGCCCTTTTTGAGCATATTTTCCTAGCTGGATCAGAGCGTCCCGATAAGTTTCATAGGTGGAAAAAAGCTGTTCAAATTTCGTTTTATCATGGCTCGTTTCTGCCATCAGGTTGATATATCGCTGATAAGCAGCATCTGCGGCTTTGAAATTACGCTCTGCCGCTTTAATTAAATCTTCGGCAGAAGCATCATCTTGGTAGGTACGCCCTTCCAATAAAAAAGCATTGACCGAGCGATTTAAATTAGAGCGAGCTTGTAATAAATTAACCCAACTTTCGGTTAATACTTGTCTTTGGCGTTGGAGCGAATTCAAATATTTAATACTGTCACTATTATCCCCAAGTTTATTGAACATCAAACCGCTGGATATTAATTGCAACAGAATAAAGATAACAATGACGGACAAAAGTCCTGATACGATTTTAATTCGGCTATGCATGATGTTTTACTAACATAATGTTATTGTAATTTGGATATCGGTCATAAGGCTAAAAACTTTAGCCATAGTAGATAGAATATTTAAGGCCAAGTTATTACTCGGCCATGTTGTCAATCAGTGCCATCTCATCACTGGTTAAAAGCTTTTCTATATCCACTAAAATCAGCATTCTTTCACCGACTGTACCTAGCCCTGTCAGGTACTTAGTAGATAATGTCACCGCAAAATCAGGCGGAGCTGCAATTTGTTCTTCGTTTAAAACCAATACATCGGAAACACCATCAACAACAATTCCAACAACACGATCTTTTAAATTCACCACAATAACGACGGTATTATCGTTATAAGTGACATTTTGATGAGAGAATTTCACGCGCAGGTCAATAATAGGGATAATCACACCTCTTAAATTGGTCACCCCTTTAATAAAGTCTGGCGTATTGGCAATACGAGTCACTTGTTCGTAACCTCGGATTTCCTGTACTTTTAATATTTCAATGCCATATTCTTCTTCACCTAAAGTAAAAATGAGATAACCTTCCCCATTTTTTTCTTCATCAAGTTTATTTAAATCATCATCCAACATTGACATGGTGTTTAGCCTCTATTTAGTGCATAACGGGTTGTGCAATTTGCTGCTTCTTTTTGAGCAGAATGCTGTTATTCATTTGTTGTAGCTCGGCAACATCTAAAATCAGAGCGACCGAGCCATCCCCCATAATGGTGGCGGCGGAAATACCGGGGATTTTTCGGTAATTACTTTCAATATTTTTAACAACGACCTGCTGTTGCCCAATTAACTTATCAACCAACAGTGCAAAACGGTGTCCGGCATGTTGAATAATCAGCACAATACTGTTGGTTAAATCGCGCTCTGCGCCTGTGATGCTAAACACTTGATGCAACTCAACTAATGGCAAATATTCACCACGAACCAATAACATTTTTTCCTCACCAGCAAGGCGATAAATATCTTCTTGGCGTGGTTGCAACGTACTGATAATGGCACTTAAAGGAACAATAAAAACATCCTCTGCAACTTTAACCGACATACCATCGAGGATAGCCAATGTGAGAGGCAGCAAAATGCGAATAATGGTTCCTTTTCCTTCGGTAAAACCAATCTGAATACGGCCCCCCATATCTTGAATATTGCGTTTCACCACATCCATGCCAACGCCGCGTCCAGAAACATCGGTGACCACTTCGGCTGTAGAAAAACCAGGCGCCATAATTAACATGGCTATCTCTTCATTACTCATGCCATCATGAACATTCATGCCTTGGGAGCGTGCTTTCGCCAAAATGCGTTCACGGTTAAGCCCCGCCCCATCGTCACGAACTTCAATACAGATGTTGCCACTTTGATGTGATGCAGATAAGGTCAAAGTCCCTGTTTCCGGTTTACCATTTGCCACACGAACTTCTGGTTTCTCGATACCATGATCGAGGCTATTACGTACAAGATGGTTAAGTGGATCTACAATCCGTTCAATCAAGCTCTTATCAAGCTCTGTCGCACTTCCTTCCACCTTCAGCTCTATTTTTTTGTTAAGCTTAGTGGCGATATCTCGCACCATTCGAGGGAAACGACTAAATACATAATCCATTGGCATCATGCGGATCGACATAACAGACTCTTGCAACGCTCGCGAGTTGCGCTCTAGCTGCACAATCGAACTCAATAAGTCACCGTATTCGTTATGGTCAAGCTGCTGGCTATGTTGTGTCAGCATGGATTGAATGATCACCAGCTCGCCGACTAAATTAATCAGTTGGTCCACTTTTTCCACGGCAACACGAATACTACTGGAATCCGCTTTCGCTTTTGCCGGAGGCGCCTTACGAGCTGTTGCCGTAGGTTTCGATTTCGTCGTCTCTTCAGCGTCTGTTTGTGGAGCCTTAGGTTTCATCGCCGCTTCAGCTACTGCCGTGGTAGCAACATCTTCGGCAGGTGACTTGGCAGCTGGCGGTAAATGGGCTAAACAAGTTTGAGCATCAACCACTTGATGTGTAATTTGTGATTCATCGACCACAAAACAGAGCACCCCACAAATATCGTCAATCACGGTATTTGTTCCAAGCCAAGCTTTTAAGCTATCTGCCGTTTTTTCGGTGTCATAAAGTGTGCCAAATAAAGCCAATTCTTCTGCTAATAAATCGACTTCATTGGCTTTTAGCTGACTTAGCGTGATAACAAAGTAATGGGTATATTCATCACTTGCCGCTATTTCAGTTACCGTCGGCTGTTCAATCGGAGTCGGTGCTTGGATTGGAAGTGCCTCAGTGACCACTTCTTCTGCTTTTTGTTCAACACGGCCAAGCACCTCACAAATATGTTTAAATGCCTCTTCATCAGGTAACGAGTCATTTTTATAAGCTTCAAGTTGTGATGCCATCACATCTTTAGCGTCTAAAAAAACATCAATAATATCTGGCGTTAAAGTCAGTTCATCGTGACGTGCTTTATCGAGCAGGTTTTCCAATGTATGCGTGGTGTTTTGCAACTGTGTGAAACCAAAGGTCGCAGCGCCCCCTTTTATTGAATGGGCACTACGGAAAATGGCATTTAACTGTTCGCTATCTGGGTCGAAAGGATCGAGCTCAAGTAAATGTTGTTCCATATCCCTAAGTAGCTCATCAGCTTCATCGAAAAACGTTTGATAAAACTCGGTAATATCCATGGTTCTTATCCAATTTAGCTTAGGTTTCACTTAACGTTGTAAGTCTGTTTTTAAGTGTCACAACGAAAATTAATTTGAAGGCGTTAATACTGCTGCTGAATGAGTTGCCCCATCCGCCTTTTTTTCTGCATTCTCTATTGATGATGCCTCAGCGTCTTGCTGCGGTTTGTTCAATAGTTCATTCAGTGGCGTTGCACCATCGTATTCATGCAAGATCTGTTCAGTCTCAGTTTCATTTAATACAATAATGCTAATACGGCGATTGACTGGCGCTAATCCATTGTTTTTATCCAGATGAATACTGGAAGCCATCCCTACAACACGTAAAATTTTGTCTTGGTTTAATCCCCCAGCGATAAGTTCACGACGCGAAGCATTTGCCCTATCAGCTGATAATTCCCAGTTGTTATAGTTGGCTCCATTCGCATACGGCAGATCATCGGTATGACCTGATATGCTAATTTTGTTTGGAACATCATTGAGTAAAGGTGCTATGGCACGCAAAATGTCGCGCATATGTGGCTCAACATAGGCAGAGCCCACCATAAACATTGGGCGATTTTCACTATCAACAATTTGGATGCGTAAGCCATCATCAATCATGTCGATCAGTAGATGAGGCTTCAGTTCATTTAACCGTGGGTCTTTTAGAATCGCTTGCTCAAGCGATTGCTTTAGTTTTTCAAACCGATAATTGGATTGATCTTCTATTTTGTTATTCGGCTCAGGTAAGATATCCCCATCACGAAACACGATATCTTTCCCCCCGCCCGGAATTGGATTGGTGGCATCACCACTTTTAGTGCCTGAATTAATGGCTGTTTTTAATGGGGTACGAAAATATTCGGCAATCTGTGTCAATTCTTGTGGGCTAGATATGGAAATTAGCCACATCACTAAAAAGAACGCCATCATCGCCGTCATAAAGTCTGCATAGGCAATTTTCCAAGAGCCACCATGTCCATTTTGATGGCTTGCAACGCGCTTTTTGACTCGAATAATATGGGCGTTATTTCCTCTCATTGGCTCATTACTCCTCGCTCTGTGCTTGTGAACGATGACTAATTTTGACTTCGCGAACCTTATCTTCTAGTTCCATGAATGAAGGGCGATCAGCGCTGTACAAGACTTTACGACCAAATTCGACAGCAATTTGAGGGGCATACCCTTGTAACGCGGAAAGGAATGTCACTTTTATACATTCCAACATTTTTAATTGTTCATTGGTGCGTAAACGAATCAATGCAGCCAGCGGTAAAATAAACCCATAAGCCACTAAAATACCAAGGAAAGTACCGACCATCGCATGCGCAATTAATGCGCCTAGTTCACCCGCAGGGCGATCGGCTGATCCCAATGCGTTAACCACACCCAGTACGGCGGCAACGATACCAAAAGCCGGCATTGAATCCCCAACCATATTTAAACCAGAGGCAGGCACCTCACTTTCTTGGCGAAAAGTCTCAAGCTCTTCATCCATCAAGGCTTCAATTTCATGACTTTGTAGATTGCTTGTTACCATTAGGCGTAAATAATCCACAACAAACATCAGCGTTGTTTTATCTTTTAATACACGGGGATATTGCGAGAAAATTTCACTCTCTTGAGGGTTTTCAATGTCTTTTTCAAGCGCCAGTAAACCTTCTTGACGTGATTTATTTAATAACTGAAATAGCAATGCCATCAAATCCATGGACATCGCTTTGTTGTATGAAGAACGGCGGAACACGCGGGGTAACACTTTGCATAAGGCGATAATCGACTTACCACTGTTACCAACAACGAATGCACCGAAACCGGCACCTAGAATAATGACAAATTCAGCAGGTTGGTAAAGTGCCCCTAAGTGGCCACCAAGCATCAGATAGCCGCCGATGACTGTACCTGTAACAATGATATATCCGATGAGTATTAACACAATATTCCCTTCAACTCAGTTATGTAACAGATGGCAGTTAAAGGGAATATTAGGAAGGACAGATAATTTATTATCTGTTTACCACATCAATCCAATTACATTACCGCTTTAGTAATGCCATCCTGTCGATATACCGTAATATCGGCGAGATGTTCGGAAAGTTTACGTTTTTTTATTGCCCGTGATGGCGGCTGGCATAAACTGCAAGTAAAACTATTTTCTGGTATATGAGCATAAGTAATAAATGAGCCATGACAGCAGCTACACACCGAGCTTTGCAACATGCCACTCTCAACGAAACGAACTAGTGTCCATGCGCGTGTTAAAGCTAATAATGGTTCTTCTGATTGCGGTGCGCATTGTTCCAAATATAGACGATAAGCTTTCACAATGGCATCAACACCCTTGCAGTGCCCTGTGTTAATTAAAAACTGATAAGCGTTATAAAACATGGAAGAGTGAATATTTTGTTCCCAAGTCATAAACCAATCAGTTGAAAACGGAAGCATACCCTTTGGTGGTGGGCATCCTCTTAACTCTTTATATAAACGGATTAATCTACCTCGGCTAATTTGGGTCTCACTTTCTAACATTTGGAGACGAGCGCCTAAAGAAATCAGTTCCATCGCAAGGCGAATATCGCTAGCTTCTTTAACAATACTTTTTTCAGTAGTGCTACTCATCATTTTCTCGCTGTTTCATTGTCATGTGCCTTGTGCGTTTGCAACAAGTGAGTTGAAAGTAATATACCTGTATGAATTTGTTGTAATTCATCCACCCTTGAGTCACGTGTTAACTTCTCTATCGTGTCACTATTTTCAAATCTAAATTGGCAGATAAGCTGGTTTGTTTCTGCTAATTTAACTAATTGAGGCAAGGAAAGATCTGCTAATGTAGTCGCCATTGATTCAGAAATACCAAGACGAAACATCGCGGAGGCCTTTTCTTGAGAGATAAGTTTTTGAGCAAGCAGCAGATAGGAAAGATTAATATCGTATATATGCTTCAGAAAATCAGTCGTTGAGGTCATTTTTTTTCCTTTTAAATATTATCTACATCTGTGTGCAAATAGGACAAACATGAAGTTTAAACGTACCGCTATAACCTAATTTTTAATAATAAGAAAAATATACTAGGCGACAGTCTCCATTACCGATTCATGCCACTCATTAAGCGAATACCTATTAAGGAGTATAAAGTACGTGAAAGTTAAAACTTAAATTAAATCTATTTCCTAAATACTTACAAAAAATAATGAACCAACTAAAATCTTTATCAAATGTAGGAATTTGCCGATATCAATTTTAGTCGTTATTTATTATGCACCACAAAATTAACTATTCAAGATGCTGATGTTTCTTTTTACCCTATTAGAACGATAATCCGTCGATTCATAAACAATTCTTCATTATAACTATATCTTCTACTTCCATATCTCAAATAACCACGACATATAAGTTTGACATAACCTAAATTGCAACGCCTTAGATAACCTTTCTACTCATATTTGTTTAAAAGTCAACTAAAAAGACCAAGCATAATAGACAAAACAGGATATTGATCTATATCAAAGAAAGTTATTGGGAAACTCTTATCTATTTTAGGTAAACGTTCAAATTGAATGAGAAACAGATTTAATTTTATCCATTAAATTTCAATTAATTCAATAAAGTAAATATTATTCATTCAAAATTCCTCAACCTCAATTGTTTGTTTTTTATACTGTAATTCAAATGATGCATTATAAATCCCACTTAATATTTAATAAGCTTCATTAATCAATTAAATGATATTGATTATTATTTACTCTTTCGCTTTACTGGTAATTTTTTCTTAACAAAATACAATTTATTTTTTCAAAAACCGCTATTTTTTTATCTGAGAAATAGCAATATCAATTAATGTTTAAAGAGAAATTCATTATTTACCTCATTTATTCTTTATTGGTTGGGCAATAATTTTACTTTTGGCAATTTGTCATTGGCGTCTATTTTTTTTAATAAAATGATCAACCTACATTTCCAACGTCGCAAATAGTGAGATCAAGAAAATAAATTATTCGGGTTATAAACATTATTTTTCTATTAATTTATTGTTTCAATATTTAGAGATTTAGTTGCATAAAAACATAAAAATTCAAGCATTATCTGATTACTAATTTTCTTTCAGAAAGGTAGAATTTTACTCCCTTTTAGGTAACAATTAGTAACATTAAGTTATAGTTCATAACTGATACTATCTATTTTTATTTTAACAAATTGACTATTTTCAATAATCGACATAAGTAAAATTTCTTAGCAACTGCAAAATGGATCCAGCTATCTCCTCTTTTCATTTCAAAATTTCATTTCAAAAATAAAATAGGATCTAATAGCCAATTTGTTGAATTTATGAGCAAAAATAGAATCTCAAAAATGAGATAAACATCACAATTAGTTTCATACTTTCTGAAAGTTTTCCAATTAATGGGATAGTTTCAAATAATGCCGCTGAATAGAGCTTCATCAAGTTATATAAACTGTTTTAAAAGTAATCACTTAGCTCTTTTCTATCTCACTAGCTTAAAAATTTTTTTTCATTGCCTACCCACCTTGATAAAAAGGCGATAAAGCGCCGAAAAAACCGCCTTAAAACGATAAAAAAGTCCTTGCTTTGACTTTGTTTACAACATTAAACAATTGATTAACTTTATGATAACAAAAATAACAATCGCGACTATTCGAAGATAGTGAGCTATTTTCCATCCCAAAAAAATACCAATATTATCAATAAATTAAATAATTCCTCATATATTAACCATCTCAATAACAAAAAATAACAGATAATAATATTGCTTTTATTCTTTTTATGATGAATTAATTTATACGTTTGCGCTGTCAGAAAGTAAAAACTCAAGATTAATATAACGATAATCCCTACACGAGGTTCCTATGATACCGACAGTGAAGAACGTATTTCTTCTAACTATTGGCTCCTATTCAATGTCATCCAGTCTTAATGCAGCAAACTTAGCAACAACCACTTTTCAAGTTTTAATGACGGTAACCAGCTCCTGCCAAGTGAGTGTTAATTCTGATATCAACTTAGGCTCCGTCAGTTTAAACACTAGCAATCCATCGTCGAAAACCACATTGAGTGTGACCTGCTCGAAAAACATTCCTTTTAGCATTGGGTTGTCACCTTCGGCGCTGAATAGTGGTACGGATGATGGCACAGGCACTTTATCTTCAGTGACTAATTCAATAAGCAACACCGATAAAATTCCTTATCAGCTCAAACAATCATCTGCAACAGGAAGTCATTGGGGAAATACCGCAACATCGTTAACGCAAGGAAATGGAATTTCCGGAACGGGCAATGGAGAGGTGCAAAATTTTACAGTTTATGCGGTAGTGACAAACACTAATTTCACGCCAGATACCTATTCTGACGTTGTCACTGTTAACGTCAATTATTAAGGCTTCGTCATTTCAAAATCACTATAAGGAAGATCAAACGAATGGCATGCAGACTTTCACCATTATTTATCTGTTCATTCATCTGGTTATTCTACTCAAGCCAGCTTTATGGAGGTGGGTTACAAGTCACACCTGTCACACTGACATTTAATCCCCAACAGAATTCCGCAGGAATTTGGCTAAGTAATAATGGAAAAGAGCCGATACAAGCGCAAGTGAGGACATTTCTCTGGTATCAAAAAAATTCAAGCAATGAGCTAGTGGCTACCAGAGACATTATTATCAGTCCTCCTATGATCAAACTGAACCCCAATGAACAACAATTAGTCAGAGTGATCCGGAACAACAATATAATGGGGAGTGAAGAACTAGCCTATCGCCTTTCAATAAATGAGTTGCCTACCGGGCAGAATAGCAGCAATAAATTACAATTTGTTTTGCATTATTCACTGCCTATTTTTGTACAACCCTTAAATATGCCAAGTACTACCGTTTTCTTAGAATGGCAGCTCATAAAATATCCATCTAAAAACACCCTGATTGTACATAACAATGGCAATAGCCATGCCCAACTATCCAATATTCACTTCATTGACTGCAAAGGAAAACATACGATCATCAATTCCGGCTTGTTAGGATACGTATTGCCGCGCTCAACGATGCAATGGGAAGTAACACTGCCCGAAGTTTGCTCCAAACCAAACAATACAATAAAAGTTTTGATCAATGGTGAACAGCAAACCTACCCTATTTAATATTTGTTACCTGCATTTATTAGCAGAAATTTCCCTGCTATTTGCTGCTTTTTATCCTATTTTGGTTACCGCTCAGCTAAATGCTTACCCTACTTCCTTTGAACATTTGATTGATGATACTTCATCGCTACCCGGCACTGAGCTTTATCTTGAGGTCATCATTAATCAAACGCATTTTGGTATTGCTCGCTTTGGTTATCAAGATGACACACTGTGGGTAAGTGCTGAAACATTAAAACAATTACATTTCAATCTCCCCACACAACATAAAAGCCTTATCGGCTTGCATGAACTAACCGAGATTAGTTATCGCTATCATGCCGATCAGCAGAGATTGATTATTGACGCCCCACTTTCATTATTAACTCTTAACGCTACCACTATTGACTTAATAGCGTCAGAACAAGTGCAAGCTCACGCCTCAAAAGGCGCTTTATTAAATTATGATTTGCATCTAGCGAAAAATATCACCAATTCATTAAGCAGTTTTTCTGAATTACGATTATTTAATCCATTTGGCCTATTGAGTACGACACAGCAAAGCCACAATACACTGGGACACCCTGAATTATCCTCCTCATTGACGCGCATAGATACTGCTTGGCGCTCCTCATTTGAAGACAAACACCTATTTTTGAATTTAGGGGATACCGTCACTCGTGCTTTAACATGGTCACGCGCCACACGGATTGCAGGGTTACAAATAGCTACTGATTTTTCCTTACAGCCATATATGCCAACTGCACCATTGACGACTTTTTATGGTTCGGCAACGGTGCCATCAAACGTGGAATTATATATTGATGGTATTAAACGCTATAGCGGTGAAGTGCCAATCGGTCATTTTGCATTAAATAGCTTACCAACGGTCAGTGGTGAAGGAAAAGCGCAAATTGTGTTAACTGATTCATTAGGTAGAGCCACGACTCAGAATATTTCATTTTATAATGACCAAACATTATTACGTGAGGGGCTTGTTGATTGGTCAGCTGAAATTGGCTTTATACGTGAAAATTATGCTATTCGCTCATTTGATTATGCTAGCAAGCCCGTTATAAGCACAACGGTTCGTTATGGGGAAAATAATTATTTAACAACCGGCACTCATGCCGAATTGGCAACCGATTTGTTCAATTTGGGGATTGAAAGTCATTGGATACCACAAATAGGAGGAGGAACACTTTCAACCGCTATCGCGATAAGCACTGACTCTCGCACTCCAGGTTGGCTCTATTATGCGGGTTATCATTGGGCTAATAATCTCATTAATTTCAGCGCCTCAACCACCATAACCACACCTCAGTATCATGATATTGCAACAAATTATTCTGCGCCACCATTGGCGTTTAATGGTAATGCTGTTTTTGGCTATAATTCGGAATATCTTGGTAGTTTTAGTCTGTCCTATTTTGGCTTTCGCCCCCATAATGACCCGACAATAGGTTATTTGGGTGCTCATTGGTACAAACCTATTAACGATACGCTATCTATTAGCGCCAGTATTAATAAAAAACTTACCGATGATAAAGAAAGCATTATATACCTAGCAGCCACCATGCTACTCGGGAATAAGCAAAGCATTCGCATCACGAGCCAAAAAAACCAGAATGCTCAAATGTACCAGATAAATGTAAACCAATCGGCCCCTTCAGAGGGAGGGTTAGGCTGGAATATTACGGCAAGCAAGCAGGATAGTGAAAATAATCACCAAATCGATATTAATTATTTTACCGATAAAATACATCTTAGCTCAGGGTTTAATAACCTAAACCAAACTCACTCACAGTATATTGGTGCAAGTGGTGCTATCGCCGCGGCTAATAATCACTTTTTTATTTCAAAGCCAATTATGAATAGCTTCGCCATTGTATCAACAAATGGTATCGGCAACCTTCCTATTCGGTTAGAAAATAGCGTTATCGGTACAACAAATCATGATGGGTTACTTTTAATTCCTTCACTTAATAGTTACCAGCGAAATGTGCTAACGTTAGATCCAACTCATTTACCTGCCAATATTCAAGTTAAACAGACCCAAATAGACGTTATCCCCAAATATCATTCAGGTGTTCTCGCTAAATTTGATTTAATTAAAACGCACCCTGCATTAGTGATCCTCGCTGACCCAAATGGTGTGCTATTACCTGAGGGAAGCCAAGTTGCATTAAATGGCCAAAAAGAGAATTTAGTGACAGTGGGATACGATGGCATAGCCTATTTCGATACCTTAAAAACTGACAACCATCTGCTGATCCATTACCCCAAAGGAGAATGTACTGTCACATTTACCTATCCAAAAACCGATGAGCTTATTCCTCAGATTGGCCCATTACACTGCCATCCTGAGTCATCCCCTTATTTAGATTAAAATCCGTCAAACAAGGATCAAATGATGTCTACTCACATTACTAACAAATACAAAACGCTGAGCTTATTATTCACTTTCTTTGCAATATTTCTCAATCAACCTCGCCCCGCTTATGGCTTAACTTGCTCCATTTTAAATATCGACACACTTAATTTCGGCAACATCATGCCCTTAACTAATAATACTGCAACTACCTCACTCACTATTCATTATAGTTGTACGAAGGAGTTACTCGATACGTTTCTTGGCGCCACACTATGTTTAAATATAGGTAATTCCAGTACCTCTAGCCAAATCGTTTCTCGGCAAATGTCCCCCATTGGAATAAATGCCCCCATAAGCTATCAGTTATATCAAAATGCAAATTATAGTCTTATTTGGGGGAGCCAATATATTTCTGACACTAGCCCTGTCATGATCAAACTGAATATCGGTCAAGGGTCAACGCCAACAACAGGTTCGGTGACCGTTTATGCCCAATTATCGCTCAATCCATCAACCGTGATCCCTGCCACTTATATTGATACCTATACCTCATTGACTGCTAGCTCAACTTTAAATATCGGTCTGCTCAGTACGCCAAATAGTTGCGGTTCCATTATTGGCCCCACTTTTCCTTTTACTGTGACAACCACAGTTAATAAGCAATGCATTGTTTCCGCCAGCGGCGATATTCATCTCGGTAATGTCAAAAGCCAGACAACCAACACCACAGCTAATGGTAATATTTCTGTTACCTGTACAAATACAACCCCTTTTAGTATCGGTTTACTACCTTCAAATAATAATTTGCAAGGTGCAGGTTTCTTGCAAAGTCCAACAACAACCGATCAAATACCTTATCAACTTAGCTCAACACCAGGACCCAATGGGATAATATGGGGTAACAACCTCGTTAATTTGTTTTCTGATATAGGCTCTGGTATCGCTAAGCTCTACCCCGTGTATGTCACTGTTCCTTCTGCTAACTACCAACCCGGAAATTACAGCGATACCGTGACAGTTAATGCCAGCTATTAGTTTTATGGCAAAACAGAGTTAGTTAGACATCATCAAGATATTCCTATTTTGATAAGAGCTTAGAGCTTGTTCTAATTCATTTTCCCATATCATATGCTTTAAAATTCATTAAGTAATAAATAAGGTGTGAAAATAAAATATAAAATTCATCAATATCTTTTAATTAAAGCAATCGCCCTATGAGTACAAAATTCCACGCTGGGAATGTTCTTTGAAGATTTGTTTATTAAATAATGAATGTAACCATTTGTTATTATGGATAAAAATTAAAACAATCAGAATAATTATTTTATAGGATATACTTTTTTAGCATTAAAATTTACAACTAACAGACTTTATCCTCTACTTAACAAGCATTCTAAGTGTAAGATTTTTTATCATTGTAAAACAATGAGTTAAATAAATTAAACGTTAGGAATTTTCTGGAACGTTTTTTCGCTCAATGTACATAGATTTTTTCTAATATTTTCGATAGTTAAGCGTTTTTCATCAAAATAACGAACAAAAGCGAAAACATTTTATACTGCTTAAATACTAAAAATGGCAAAACGAAAGCAATAAATATCGATATGACAATTATTTTACGCTGAGTCACTTATCCTAGGCCGTTCGGATTATTCCGATACATTTACATCCCCACCCTCGGCATATATTATTTTTCCTAACCGAAATCACCATGCGCATTGGCTGATATTAATGATATTGAGCAAGGAATATATTGCTCTTATTGCAATAAACCATCGTTATTAATCACCTGACTTATTATGATAACTCAGGATAATAAAAGGACATATTATGCCAACTCCATGTTATATCTCTATCGAAGGAAAAACGCAGGGCAACATCACTGCGGGAGCATTTACCCCTGAATCGGTCGGTAACATCTACGTAGAAGGTCATGAAGACCAAATGCTGGTACAAGAGTTTTCCCATATTGTGACCGTACCAACTGACCCCCAATCCGGTCAACCTTCAGGCCAACGTGCTCACAAGCCATTCCGTTTTACTGTGGCATTAAACAAAGCGGTACCACTGCTGTATAACGCACTGGCGTCCGGTGAAATGCTGCCAAAAGTGGAACTGAAATGGTACCGCACGTCTGTTGAAGGGAAGCAAGAGCACTTCTTCACCACCACACTGACCGATGCGACTATCGTCAACATCGATTGCCAAATGCCACACTGCCAAGATCCGGCCAAAGCGGATTATACGCAGCTGCTCGAAGTATCACTCTCTTACCGTAAGGTGGACTGGGAGCACACCGTAGCAGGCACTTCTGGTGCTGATGACTGGCGCGCACCGCTGGAGGCGTAATCGCTTCACTCGACGAGCCTACATAGGCTCGTCTTTCTCTATTTAATGTCATGACGCCTACCCGTTAATTCGGAGCCTATTTATGTTCTCAAAAGACCCCAAAAAACCATCTATAGATCCGATAGCCTCGATTCAAGACGAAGTCATCAATCAAGCTAAAGATGCCTTAATTTCTCAAGCGTCCGCCAAAACTCAACAAGCCATTAATGCGGCGCAAACAGTGTTATCTGTAGCCTCTAATATGACCTCACGCCTTGATGGTGTTTCTGCTGCACTCACACCCGGCGGTGGGTTTACTGGTGGACTACAAGGAGCAATATCTTCAGAAACAGGCGCTTATAGTGAGATGGCTGATAAAGCACAATCCACACTTCTCAGTGCTCTAGGACTCAACCCTGATCCAAGTGGATTAGTATTTACCTGTGAAATCGGATTATTACCTCCGGGAACATTACAAGTTACCGATTTTTCATTAACGGAAGGGCTTTCTTCACTCTTTAGCTTGAGCATTAATGCCGTCAGCCTACTCCCAGTGATAGATTTCCAAGAACATCTTGGTCAAGTTTCATCACTTACCGTCAAACGTGACGGTAAAGTTGTGCGTACCGTAAAAGGTATTCTTGCAGGGGCTGCTCAAGGTAATACCGATGGAGTGAAAACGTGGTATCATTTTGATATTCGTCCTGAAATGTGGATCATGACCCTCAACCAAGACAGTCGTATTTTCCAAGACCAAAACGCCCCCACCATTTTAAAAACCTTGTTAGACGAAGCGCACGTCAAATCAGACTGTCTTTTTTACCGTGAAGCTTTACATCCGGTACGGACCTACACCACACAAAAACGGGAATCCGCTTATGACTTTTGGTGTCGCTTAGCCTTTGAAGAAGGGATTAACTTCTGGTTTGAAGATGAAGAGATGTTCTATAGCGATGAACATATGGGAATGACCGCGGGGATCCACCTCACCTACAACCCACAAGCCGATACCGATATAACGGATAGCACCGTTTCAAGATGGCAATACGGTGAATATCTATGCTCAGATGAGACGATCCAAAAAGATAATAATTATGTTCGACCTTCCTACCCTCTGATGCATAAAGGGAAATTAGAAAAAGGTGGGCAACATAGTGTGTTTGAAAGTTATGGTCGTTTCCAATTAGATGCGGAAGGCGAACCTTTAACAAAGGTCCGATTTGAGCAATTACGTAGCGGTAGTCGCATGGGGAATGCCACGACTAACTGTTTTGCCTTACGTCCGGGAAAAATTTTCACCTTACAAAATCACCCAAATGCGCTGATGAATGACAGTTGGCAAGTCATCACTGTCACTCACCATGGCGTACAACCACTCGCCGATAACGGGGGTGGTGACGGAACTCAACTAAGTAATAGCGTTACATTTATACCTGGCCGTGAAGAATGGCGTCCGCCTCATCATTACAAGCCAACTGCCGATGGGGATGAATTAGCCACCGTAGTTGGTCCTCCAGGAGAAGAAATTTACGTCAACGAATATGGTGCTGTTAAAGTCCATTTCCATTGGGATCGCTATGGTAAGCCTGATCATGGCGCCTCCTGTTGGGTGCGTGTTGCTATGGGATGGAGTGGCAATGGCTACGGTTTTTCTGCCGTACCTCGTATTGGCACTATTGTGCAGATAAGCTACTTAAATGGGGATATTGATCGCCCCATTATCACGGGATGCACCTACGATGGGCGTAATGCACCACCAATAAAATTTCCTGAAAATAAAACGCGTACGACCTTCCGTACGAAAACCCATAAAGGAAAAGGTTTTAACGAGCTACGTTTTGAAGATGAGGATGGCAAGCAGGAAGTGTTTATTCATGCCCAAAAGGACATGAATACGAAGGTGCTCAATGACCGTACTACCCATGTATTACATGACCATATGGAAGTGGTTGATAACGACCAAGCGATGCTGGTGAAAGGCAATCGCACTGAAAGCATTAATAAAGACAATACAGAGACTGTTGGGCAAAGTAAAACTATCAATGTTACCAATCAGTTATCCATTAATGTCGGTGATGTCATTGAACTCCGCTGTGGAGCCAGCGTGTTGCGGATGGATAGTGCAGGCCATGTCACAATTAATGGACATAAGTTTAATTTTGAAGCATCCGGACCTGTACAAATTACCGGTAAAGATGTGGACTTAAACTAGAGGATAAGAAATGGAATTTCGTAATCTTACGCCTTTTTCAGTTCTTAATTATAAAATGCTCAATGTGGAAGATATTGAGCACCATGTAATTGCTATGAAGGTTGGGTACGCTCTGGTCCCAACAGAAAATAAAGGGGAATATGTTCCTTCTTTACTGACTGATTTAAATTTTGAGTTTGAAGATCAATTTATTAGTAAACCAAACAGTTCATCTGTTCTCGTAGAAAGTGACTTAGCCCCCTTCAAACCTCATTGTGATGTACTAATCAATGGCATAGCGTATGCACCAGACAACACGCCCGCTGAATCCATTACTGTCTCTTTTACCATGACAAGCCGAGATAATAAGGTACTAATTGAAAAATCCCTACGCTGTTTTGGGGCTCGTCAGTTTGTACTCGATGAAAAGTCAGGTGAATGGAAGTTAACTTCTCCTTCTCCCATACGGCAATTGCCGATTGATTATCGTTATGCATTTGGTGGTGAATGTAAGGTCTATGAAAATGAAAAACTGGCTAAGCCTATTCCCGATGAAGCGTTATTTCCTGAGGCGCTACGTGCTGAGCATCCTGAAAAGGATTTCGCACCGATAGCACACAGTACCTATGAATACAATCCGCTAGGACAAGGATTTATCACACCATGGTATCAACAATCTAAAGAAATCACTGTACTTCCTGCTCCACAAATCGAATCATTAGAATATCCAATCACCACTGAATGGTTGACGTCACAATTAAATAATGAGTTGCAACAAAATCCTGTCGCTGGATTTGGGGCGATTAGTCGAGCATGGTTGCCTCGGCGCTTGCTTGCTGGAACCTATGATGAAACTTGGTTAAACCAACGTCATCCTTATCTCCCCAGTGATTTTGATTTTGGTTATTGGAACTGTGCACCAATCGACCAACAAATTACTTACCCAAAAACTGATTTTTCACTAATACTCAAAAATTTAACACCAAGTGGTGAACTCAACACAACATTACCGGGACATCGGCCTTTTGTTTTATTGCGCATGTTAAATGGCCTTTTTATCCCTCTACATCTCAATTTAGATACGCTGTTAATTGATACTGAGAAATTACAACTGTCCTTAACCTATCGCTTAATGTTTGAAGCTGATTTACCTATACGTGTATGTGAAGCACGATTTGAAATGGATCCAAATGCCCCATTAGTTCGTCTTGCTGAAACTCAAGAGGAGTTGAACCATGGCTGATAATTATTTAGCTCGCCAACAAGGTGAATGGTTGGTGATTAGCTTAACCCCTGATGTCTGTAAAACGCCTATGGGTTCATCAACACCGCCAATTCCATACCCTGTTATTGCAAAATTAGAAACTGCAGCCTCTGTCGTGCCATCCGTCAAAGCCAATGGTCATCCCGTTGTTGTTTACGATCAAAGCTATATTCCAACCACTTTAGGTGATGCGCCAGGAGTAGCTAATGGTGTGAAAAGTGGTACTGTCGGCGGCAAATGCTATCCCATCGAGCATTCAAAGAGTGTTCGAGTAGGAAAAAAACCTATATTGCGTCATGACGATAAATTTTGGATGAATGGGAAATAGGGATAATAAATGTCTAATCACCAAGATAATGTAGATGCAATGCTCGTAATTGGTTCGAGCCCACTAGCTAAGCCATACCCACCATTTGAGCAAGTCAAAGATAAAGTTGCTGATTGGAGGTTATACAGTAATGCCAGATTTGATGACACTAGCGAACGCCTTATTTATATCGAATTTGACGATAGCTCATATAATATAATTTCAACAGGAAAATATTCACATGAAGAATATGAAATTTTTCGCCAGCAAAACCCTTCACTCAATTTACCTGAATTAAATTCGGATGAGAAAGGTTACCCTGAATCTGGGTTTATTAGCAGCCGAGAGGACGAAATTAAGAAACATTCCAACATTTCTGCAAATGGTAATACTCAAGGTGTCATTACACACCAAGCAAAACCTTCCTCTGCCCCTGTAGAAAATGCTAATCCCATTGTTAAGACAGAAACACCCGCAGAAAAAAAAATGTCAACACGGCATCCAGTCTCTTTATTGACAGCTGAAGAGGCTGAAAATGTCCGTCAGTGGGCTGAAGAACGAAAACAAGATTTAACCAAATGGGCAACTCAAACTAGTCACGAAGTATCAGCAGCTATTGACTCTCCTTTTGAAGGATTAAGCGGTGCTCTCAAAGAAACATGGAATGTGGTACCTGATGTACTCGACCTAGCTTATACTGGAGCTCAAATTATTGAAATTACAGGGAGTGTTCTTGGCTCAAAAATTGCTGGACTATTCAATGCTAAGTGGCAAAAGCAACTGGAAGATCATGCTCAGTTAGTTCGAGATCAATTTGGTGAATCTCCATTTGATGCTATTCGATTTACAGAATTGTCAGATGCAGAAAAAGGCGGTGCATTTCTGATGATGTTCACCCCAGTTGGTTTGGTAAAAAAAGCTGGAAAAAAATTGGGGAAAGAGCTCACTCAAGAAGCGGCTGAGATTATCGGCAAGACTTCGCGAAAAACATCTAATGAAGTAGCAGATATTGCTAATAAAGCACCATCTTCTGGCGGAACAGTTAAACCAAATACGAACTCGCCATCAAATAAAACCTCCGATACTCCATCAACTAAAGTCAACGAAGACACAAAAAAAACCCAAAAAAATCAAGATGGAAAAGGAAACGATACTGATAAAGTAAATACCTGTGGTGACCCCGTCGATATAGTGAGAGGCGATCTCATTCAAGCATGGTCAGTCATTAATATTCCGGGTCTATTACCTATCGAACTAACGCGAACCTATTACTCTACTCAATCCCCCAATGGTATTTTTGGAAAGAAATGGGCAGATAACTGGTCAATGTATCTGCTAATCAATGACAACACAATAGACTTTCAAGACCCTGAGGGGAGCTTATATACTTTTACCGCTCCTAACGATGAAGTGCGCTCCCAAAACTTACGAGCTCCACATTATCTACTATTGGGTAATAAACAAACAGGGCTACAAATACAAGATAATCGCCGTCAACGTATCTATCACTTTGATACATTATCTTTATCTTGTCGTCGATTAGTTAAAATCACTAATTTGCAAGGAATTGCACTACACTTTCATTACGATGATAAACAGCAACTCAGCCACATTTTACGTGATGATGGTTTTTTGGTTCGACTCCATTATCAACACAACCAACTAACTCATATCAATTATGAGCATGCTCAGCAAATACAACGGTTAGTTACGTGTCAATATGATAATCATGGTTATTTAAGTGAATGTGATGCTTTCCAACAAAACCACTTATGGCACACTTATACACCTGAAGGTTGGATGACCTCATGGCGAGATACAGATCAAACAGAACTCACTATTTGTTATGATAAACAAGGACGGGTCATTCAAACTCATTCAGATAGTGGGTATTGGTGCGATCGTTTCTTATATGATGACACATTACAGATTAACACTTATATAGACGGTGAAGGAGGTCATTACCGCTATTATTACAATGAAGATCAATTGGTCGTGCGTACCCTTGACCCTTTAGGTCGAGAAACTCGCACACAGTGGCGTGATTTTCAAAAGATCAGTGAAACCAATGATACTGGTGAGACTACACACTATATCTACCATGTCGATGGGTTACTGGCACAGATTCACCTACCAGATAAACGTAAAGTGGGTTATGAATATAATGATAATGGACAACTCACTCGTTACATTGCCCCAACAGGCGACGAATGGCAGCTAAGCTATGATACGCAAGGAAACCTAATAGCCATCATCGACCCACAAGGCCAAATACAAACTTACGAATATAGCCAACACGGCGAACTGCTCAAAGCCATTTCTCCCGATGGTGCACAGTGGCAATATGAATACAACGCCGCACATCAACTGATTAAGAGCACTAACCCATACCAAAATAGCACTGAATATCAGTTTGATGAACTCGGTCGCTTACAAGCTTATACCGATGCACTCAAGCACACTACCCGCTACCGTTATAGTCAAGAGCATGACGGCGTTAACGGCAGTGTCAGCGATGTATTATTACCTGATGGCACCCATCAACACATTGAATATGACAGCGAGCGCCGCGTTGTTGCGGTCACCGACGGTGAAGGTCGCACTACCCGCTATCGGTATGGCCCGTTTGATTTGCTCATGGCAATGGTACGCCCCGATGGCAGCGAAATTCATTTTGAATATGACGCATTAACTCGTCTGAAAAAAGTGATAAGCTCACTCGGTGAAACATATACCTATGAGCGTGATGCGGCTGGGCAAATCATTCGAGAAACCGATTTTACTGGACGCGTACTTGAATATCGTTACGACCGCTTAGGCCGACGCATTGCCACTCGTTACCCCGATAACCACGAGCTTCGCTGGCGCTATGCCTCCTCGGGAGTCATCATTGAACAAAGTGAATGGGTCGACGATGGCATTAACACGCAATGCCTCTCCACCACCACCTATGAATACGATACCCATTTACGCCTCGTTAAAGCCACTAACCCCGATTCGGTGGTCGAGTTCGAATACAATGCCCACGGCCAGTTAACCTGCGAACGCATTAATGGCCGTGAGGTACACCATCAATGGGATGAAGCTACACATACCCTCACCCAAACGCGCTTTGGTGAACGTGAACTCCATTACGCTTTCGGTCAATTGGGGGAATTAACTTCCCTACAAGTGGGTCAGCATGCCCCCTTACGCTTTAGCTACAATGCCGTGGGGCAAGAATATTTACGCCGCAGTGACGCCGGCTTTGTGAACTCCAGTCACTACAATGCAGCCGGTTTATTAGCACACCAACGCGCTGGACGCGGCTCCGAGAACTTCTTACGTGCCATGCAAGAAGCGCCGCATCTGCCTCCGGTCTGTACCGATGTGCACCGGTCATTCCACTATGACCGCGCCCAT
>NZ_JAMPOG010000021.1:0-142673 GCF_028480065.1 Providencia sp. PROV189 | reverse complement strand
CTATGATTTAGGTTAATATTGATTACGCAAAGAATATCAAACTCAGTGACAAATGGCGTCAGTACAAAACTTTTTATCGTATAAGATAACTCTCATTTTTATATCATAGCAATTTTTCAGCTACCTTTTATTTAAAAACCACTGTAATTCTGCACAGACTATTTAAGAGTAAACAGCCAATAAAAAACATTAATAACAAAATTACGCTTAATAGGTGATTTTTATTCTAACGACAAGTTAAAAATGCTCATAAACCAAACTGTGATTGTCTAATTCTTATTATCTTAATCTTTTAATAAAGGGAAAACGAGACCATGATTAAGTAGCGTGATGACTTTAACTGGGTTGGAAATAGTGATAATGATGGCAGCATAGTCGCTCGCACATGTGAGCAACATTTTAATGTATAAAGGAATATCCTAGTTACCCCCAGCCAATATGTCGAAAATTCGATTAAAAATGATAATGAAGATGAAAAAACGTTAGCCTACTGATCAAAAATACGCTAACGCTTTAATAAGTAAGTTAGTTTTTATTTATAGGAGTTTCATGCAAATATACCCAAAAACAACGTTCCCCGAGTACCTTAATACAAACCGTAGCAGTTCGTAACAGCCTTGATTCAGGGGTTTCATGCAACTCTTGATACTGTATCCAGCAATACTCACCTCGCTCAAAAATTGGTTTAATATCTGATAATGTAATTGTAAGTGAAGGTCTTGTGCCTATATTTTGGCTAAACAACTCATTCACTTGCTCTAAACCAATACGTTCTCCCTTAATTGTCACCATTGCAAAAGCATCATCAAAGCTAGCTAATAAAGGGGTTAATGCATGCGTATCTTTGCCAGTAAATACATTTTCAATCAAGATATGTAGATCTATAACACTCTGCAACGCTTTTTCCATGTGACTCATAAATTATCTCTCTTTTAATACTGCGATTAATGATAGTAGGCCGACAACCGCTGCTATCATGAAGGTATACTGATAGCGTAATAAATCATTTTGTACGGTGACGACACTAAAAATAGATACCAACACGACCGTTCCCACACTGAACGAAACTTGGCGATTAATATTCCATAGCACACTCCCTTGCAATAAATCCTTCCCTGAAAAATCAATTAATGCACTGATCTGAGCGGTATTAGTACACAACCCACCACCAGCCCCCATTAATAAATAAGCAGCAATGAGTAGAGGCAAATCTGAATAACTTGATACCCAAAACAGCAACATTATTCCTAAGCTATGAGTCGTCATTCCTGCAAAAAATAGCGTTTTCTTACCAACTTGGTGATAGAGGTAACCACCACTTAGCATTGATAGTAGTGCCCCCGCGGCATATAGCAGCATAAACATACCCGTCTGAGCTGCACTAAAATGCAAATTGCTTTGTAAGTTAAAAATATTGAGTAAATTGACACCTGTAAATACACCAGGTACTGCGTAATAAACAATAAAAGCATTACGCAAATTGCTATTTACGAGTAACTGAAAATTTAAAATGGGCGCCGAACATTTTTTGGCGTATTGAAGATATAAAACCAGAATAAAAGCGGAAAATAGAAAGCTACTTACGGCCAGCACAAGGCTATGATAGTCGTTATAAAATGAAAAGGATAACAATAAGAACAGTAAGCTAAAGCTCACCATAATCAACCCTATCACATCAGGTTTTTCTCTTTGTTGCCGCCCATCATTATTCACCCACCACCATGCTAAGATTGCCGCAAATAATGAGAAAGGCAAATTAGCATAAAATACCCAGCGCCACGATAATGAATCAATAATCATTCCCCCTACTGCTGGAGAAAATGCAGGGGCCGTTAAAGCGACAACCATAATTAAAGTTGAAATACGATGGCGCTCTTTACCTGGAAATAGCTCAAAAACGAGAGCCTGTCCCACAGGGATCAATAGCCCACCAGCAATGCCTTGAATAAAACGCCAAACTACCAAGCTATAAATTGAATGACTCAGCCCACACAATAAAACACTGACTGAGAATAACAGCATAGAAATACTGAGCAGTTTCTGGTTACCTAACTGCCCAGCGAGCCACAAACTCAATGGCATGATCAGGACTAAACCTAAGATATAACTATTAGCGACCCAAGCCACCATTGATTGGCTGGTAGAAAACGCTGAAGCAATATCTGGCAATGCAATCGCTGACATAAAAATATTAATACAGTCGATAAAGAAGCCGATTAAAAAAACAGTTGCGATTTTATATCGATAAGACATACCTACCTCCGGCGCACAAGAGTAGGTATTCCCCCTTTCTTTGTCGATATAAGAGTATTAAACTCATTGTTTAATAATGACAAACAATCAGACTGATTATGCAAAAAAACCTTAAGCAAATAACCACTTTTCTGCAAGTGGTGGACTCAGGCTCTTTTACTAAAGCCGCTGATATTTTAGGCATGAGCCGGTCTATGGTCAGTATTGATATCAAGCAGTTAGAGATACGGCTGAATGTCAGTCTGCTCATACGTAATACGCGCAATATTGCCCTCACCGAGGCGGGTAAGCATTTTTATGATGACTTTAAACGTATTCAACTAGAGATAGAAGAAGCGTTTGAAAGAAGCCAAAATTTAGCAACAAACGTCACAGGCTTACTGCGTTTTTCATCCACGAATGAGTTTGGCCAACGTTATATTTTGCCTTTACTACCTGAATTTTGTCGCCTTTACCCGAAGTTACGCCTGCAATACAGCTTTAATTCATCATTAGATGATTTGGTCACCGAAAAATTAGATCTCGCGATACGTTTAGGTAATTTAAAAAGCTCATCACTAAAAATACGCAAAATAGGTGAATACCAAATCTATATTGTGGCGACCCCTGAACTATTAAAACACTATCCCGTTAAAGGTATTAACGATTTAGCACAAATTCCTTGGATAACCCATTCATTACTCAATTGGCAAGATACACAATACGTTCTAAAAAATACTCTAGGGGAAAAATACCCTCTTCCTATCATAAAAAGCCAATATGAATCGAATTCAGTAGCGGTGATCCACCAAATGGTACTGGCCTCTCTTGGGGTCGCTATCTGTCCTGATTGGCTAGTTAATGATGATATTAATGCAGGGCGTCTCATTCGTTTATTACCTGAATTTTATCTACCTTCACAGAATATTCAGCTACTTTATCCCAATAGCACTACTCTACCTGCGAAAACACGCGTCTTTATTGATTACTTAGTTGAAAAATTTAGCCTATAAAAAAGCCGTGTCTCATCGAAACACGGCCTTAAAATAGCATCGCGACTGTCAATAACGCTGAGTACAGCTAGGCAACAAATGACTAAGGCGCTAGAGCACAGACTTGTGTGAGTGTGAGTCAGCGTCATCTGCAAAGCGTAAAGTATGACGAGTATATTAAAGGGCTATCCAAAACACCCCATTCGCTTTAATAGCCGTAAACTGCTGTAAGAATTCCTGCAAATTTTGCTCTGGCTCTAAGGTTGCAAAAGTCTGCGGATGCATAAACTTAGCCATGGCTTCAATAGCAAAAATATTCATTGGGTTATTATAGAAATTATGGTAAACCGCCATGACATGCTTATCTTTTACCGCTGTCAGCGATGAAATCCCTTGGCGATCGACAAGCTTAGCCAATTGCTTTTTAGCAACCGTTGCATCTGCATAATAACCCAGTTTAACGGCTGTTGAACGGCGATTAAAATTCTGCCAATCTGCACCGGTTAATAAATAAAAATCAGGGTTTAGGGTAATAATGTTTTCAATTGAACTTTCAGCACCTTTAGCCGGAAACTTGTCTTCCACTAAGTTTTTACCACCCGCAAGGCTTGCTAAAACCCCAAAACCTGACCGACCGTAGAGCTGACAACAACTATCCGTGAATAAACCCGCATTAGCCTCAATTAATACCGATGGATAAGGTTTTTTCAATTGCTCTTCAATGGCGGCTAGCTTTTCTTGATACAATTTTGCAAAGCGGTTTGCACGTTCCTGAGTTCCTAATAATTCACCTAATAACACAATACTTTTTGGCGTGTTATTGGCGATATCCATACGGAAATCAATAAAAATAACCTTGATCCCTGCTGCTTCCAATTGTGGCATAAATTGGCTATCGCGCATCGCTGCATAATTAGATTTATGCATTAATACCACTTCTGGCGCCAGCTCAAGTAATTTCTCAATTTGAATGCCCGTCTCACGGGTTTTTCTTAGTGTTGGTATTTTGGCTAACTCAGGAACCGCAGAAAAATAAGCCTGCTTTAAATCAGGCGCGTACTGTTCTAACGAATCACTCCAGCCAACAATACGTGAAAAAGCGTCTTGCCCCGCGGCAATATCGACCGACAAAATATCTCGCCCATCAATCAAAAATAATTTTTCGACAGGAAGATCAACACTCACTTCACGTCCTTGTAAGTCCGTAATTAATGTAGGCGTTTTAGCTGACGCAATTACACTGACTAAGCATAATAATCCGGTTAATAGCCATTTCATTCAATAACCTCATTGAGTCATAAAGATGAGCCATCAATAAGATGACTCATAAAATATTCAACTTAAAACGTCACACTATAATTCAACGCAAAAGTTCTTCCTCTACCTTTATAGGTATACAGATCTGCTGCCCCATAACTCGGGCTATATAATTTAGGCGCACGCTGTCCCCAAATGGTGGTGTAATCTTCATCCAGTAAATTTTCTACCGCAAAACTGACTTTACCAACTGGCAATAAATAACTGCTTAAGAAATCCACGGTATTATAGCCATCGAGCTTGTTACCATCCGCATCTGAAACATTAAAGGTTTGCTGGCTTTGTAAACGTAGAGACCAATCATTAGGCTCCCATCCCACATAAGCAGTAACTTTTGATGGGCTAGCAAATTTAACGCTCCATTTTTCCCATTTACCATCCACTTTGGTTTCTGACTTTTGCAGATTAAAGTTACTACCAACACTCCAATCACTATTATCGAAGAAATAATCAATCGCCCCTTCCACACCATAAATACGACGTTTATCTGACTTCATATAAATCGTCATATCCGTATTATTAATGTCATAACTTCTGTCTGACAATGAATAATATGCTGCAATCTGTGTACGTAGGTTCTCGCCGGTATAACGCCAGCCCAGCTCATAAGAGTCAACTTTAATGCCTTTAACTTTAGTATCATTAATATTAATACTATTTTCTAATGCCAAATGCCCATTAGCATCAGGGGCTGCTGCATATTTCCCTGTACCATAATATTTTGCAATATCAGGAATTTCGAAGCCTTGAGAGAAATTAAACCATGTTTGCTGATCTTCCGTTAAATTAATTAGTAGACCCGCATTAAAGAGTAAATTGTTATAATCAGTGTTCCCCCCAGGTACTGCATCGGCGGATTTTATCTTACCTTCTGCAATTTGCTGCTGTTGAGCATACCCAACAAAGTCATCCACTTTGTTTTCGGTATATTGATAGCGCACACCGCCGCTTAAAGTGAATATTGGATTAATATCGTAGCTGCTTTGTAAGAAAGCGGCCATATTGGTTGTGGTATAACTTGGATAACGCCCAACTTGATAGGCTTTTTTCAAATCCATACCACCTGATTCTTTCGCTTTATCTAAATTAAAGAACATTTGATTAGCACGAAATTGTTCGTGCTCAGCGTCAGCACCATAAGTCAGCGTCAGATTATCGACAGGCTCACTATTAAACGTCAGCTTAGTGCCATAGAAATTGGTTTTTTGATCGGAAGCACTAATGCTGGTCACATCCTTTGCTTTATTTAACGCGGGGAATGGGTAAAATTTTTGTGATTCATCACGATAATAAACTTGAGCAACAAAATCTTGCCCCCAAAGGTCGCCATTTGAATATTGTAAATTCAACATATGGCGCTCAGTACCCGGTAAACGATCTGAGTTTAATTTGCCGCTATTATAGGCTTCGCCTTGGCCTTTCACCGCCGCAAAATCTTTGCCTAAATAAAGCCCATGTTTGCCATCGGACTCACTTTTATAATATTGAACCGTGGCTTGTAGCTGCTGATTATCATCAATATTAATAACCCCAGCGCCCATTACATCTAAGCGGTCAGAAAATTGTAGGCCTGTTTGTGTATTATCAATATTAATTGCCTTACCTTTGCCATCATACCAACCGCCATAACGTTGATAGGCAACAGATAAACGACCATGGGCGTTTTCATTACCCCCACTCATTGCCGCAGCAACATTTTCATCATGATCTTTGCCATTACTGAAACCGGTTTTTCCACCAATTTGCAGGTCAACTTGTTTTTCTTCTTGGCCTTTTTTGGTGACAATATTAATTAATCCACCACTACTACCGCCACCATATAAAGAAGTCGCGCCAGAAATCACCTCAATATGGTTAATATTAAACGGGTCGATAGAATCTAATTGGCGGCTGTCACTGCGCGAAGAATTTAAACGTACGCCATCCACCATCACAATCATTGAGCGGCCACGCATATTCATGCCGTAATTAGTACGTCCTTGACCGCTAACACTCATACCGGGGATCAATTGTGACAGAATATCTTTTAACTCTTTTCCACCTTCTGCTTGCTGTTCAATTTCAACATTATCAATAACCCATGTGGTTTGGGCCATCTCCGACACACTTCGATAAGAACGCGTTGCCGAGACAGTCATTTCATCTTGTTTGTTTTCTGCTGCGAATGTCGCTGGTGCAATAAATGAAGCAAAACATGGAGAGAGTATCCAAAGATGCTTAATTTTCATGTGCCTAAGATCCTAATTGGTTGTCGTGTTTTTTTAAAAGCCGCGGCCGATAGCATTACGGCTTTTTATCCGGCTAAATTAGCGGCTAATTTTAACTGATAACAAACATACTATTAAGAACTATTATCATTATTATGTCTTTTTTTAGACGCTTTCGGCAGATAAGAAGATAGGAGAAGCAAAATATTTATAAATCAGAAAAAAAATGCTGGAGGAGATCAGACAAAAAGCAGGTTTATCGGATTTTGAGCTACCATCAATAACAAGTTATGACTAAGTCGCTATGTCGTTGTCGAGCCAATTAAAACGATATATAAAACGAATAGTAAGGTGTTTGCCTTTGATTAAACTAAAAACAAACACCACATTAACAAGGCTTTGATTTTGTACTACCCATAATATTTCAAGTGACAACGTTATTGATTAGGTTCGCTCGTATTCACCACAACATTTTGTCTGTGCCTAACGACTTGCTCACTTATCAACTAACCTAAATTGAAATTATCTAGGGCATAAATTTAACTTATTTTTTTGACGCTAAGTAATCTTGTAACGTACCTTCAGGGTGCTTCTTACAGAATTCAACAATCTGTGGCGCTTCAGCAACGCTTTGCTCTGTTAACGCAACATAATCACCACCTTTAAATTGTGTATCCATATTGGTGATCCACAATGCAACAGGTGCCCAGCTTTGCGGGTTCAGGTTAATATATTCCTGACAAGTCATTTTTTCAGGCGTGACAATATTCGAGTCCGCAGCCATCGTATTAAAAGAGAATGCTGCCATAGCAGCTAAAACGCTAGAGATAACAATCTTTTTCATTATAAACCTCTTATGTGTATAAATAATGCATAACAATGTGGCTGTTTATTTTTATCACAAACTTATTAAAGTTTATATAATCTTATTTGGATGATAAAAATAGAAAATAAAAGACTTAACTTGACCATCTTTTTATAATTAACTTAAATTGATAAAATAGAAAAAAAAGCTTTCATTTAAGTTTCTATAAGAGTAAATAAAAATAATAATATAAACCTATCACTGAACCTAATATTTAAAATATAAATTGTTTATTGGAATAAATGAGCATAGAGATTTCATTATTTTTCTGTCCCCGGAAAATAACCGGCTAGCTTACTTAATGACCTAATTGATGATACTGCCACCTCTTTGTTAGGATCCTTGCATAGCGCCATTAATCTTACAACAGCATTATGTTGCTCAATCGTTGCTTTATAATCCCCTAATGCAGAAATAGCCGCAATTTTGACATCATCGTTACCTCTAAAGGTAAGCTCAATCAATGTGCTTATTATTTGTTTTTCCATGAGTTAGCCTGTTATAGTAAGAAATAAGTGAATGTACTTGGTTATTTTAAGTCAAATAACTAATTACATCCTACTGTATTCAAGAACAATTTAAGTGGCTAATTGGAAATTTACTCCCATTTATTATGTGTTTTAATATTTATAGCGATAGTTCAAATTAGACGTAAGATTTATAACATAAAATACTCATCGTTGGATGAAAGGGCACTATCCTTCATTAAAAAACACGACTCATAGTTTAAAATCGCCATCCATACTCATTACGTACTCAGAGAAGATCGCTATGTATAAAACCTAATTGTTGAATATCAAGTTGTTGTAATACTAAAGCCCGTTAAAAATGGGAATCAATTAACGATACCAGCCGTAAAATTGATATATTCAGGGCGAATAGATATAATGTGGAGTTATAATATAGAAAAATATGAAGGCAAAAATATTATGAAGTTAAAATCTATTGAAGATTAAGACAGGCACCTGAAACTACTAATTCCACCACATGAATACTTTAGAAGAGGTAACTTAATGATATTAATATAATTTCCACATAAACAAACCGTTTAAAAACAGCAAAAAAATCTACTTAACCATTTCAAATTAAGAAATAAGTAACATTTGTTATATTTTAACTTACTGGTTATACTTATTAAATTCCAATACTTAATTAAGTGATTTTTTATTTAAAAAATTAACCAAGAATATATTAGCAATAACTCAATTAAATATTACCAAAAAAAAAAATAAATTAAAATAGCAACCTCTCATATTAAATCAATATGAGAGGAATTACATTACTTAGCAAATATAGATAAGTCTAAAGCACCATAATAAACACCTGGCTCAATATAGTGTTCATCTTTGCATAAATTCCAATCTATAGTGAACTCACCACTATAATTATCATATTTATGTTCTAAATCAATATCAAAGGCTTCACCATTAAATAAAATATCCCCCTCATCATCACAGTCTGAACCATTCTGATTGATTATCCCTTCAATATATAAACCATTATCTTCATAGTCTTCATTAATTAAGTAAAACTTATTTGGTTCGTCTTTTATTAGCCCAGTTTGCAATCGAACAGAGCCTAGAACAGTATTTCCAATGTTACTATCACAATCAATTTCAACAGTCACTCTTTCATAATCAACCAATCCTGTTGACTCATCAGAAGATAGATAAAACCTAGATGAAGTATTTCCATTCACATCGATTGTGCAAGCATCAAGAACATCAATGTTAAAAGAACTAACTAATATCTCAGATAAATCTGTAGTTCCGTTTGCTTTTGCCGTTAATGATGCACCATATAGTTGAGGAACTATTGTACCATCACTTAATGCTATAAAATATTCCCCTGGCTCTGCCAGATCCGGTGATATAAATTTAATTTCTGCTCCTGTTACAGTAATATCAGTAACTCGATCATCATTTGGTGAAAATAGTTCCCCATTAAGGTTTTCTGATGGGGAGTAACAATATGCATATGAACTAGACTGCACTAAATTATCAATCTGAACAACTTTACCATTAACAACTCTTACACTACCATTATCGTGATTACCATCTAAATCAACCCAACTGGATGTAGCAAAAAAACTTAATGAAAAATAACCCACATGTTCCATGTCACTATTTAACAAATGAAAGTAATATTGGTCATCTTCTTCATAAAGTTTGTCGCTATTTAGGCAATAGTTTCCATCATGGCTTATAGAGATAATCCCAAATACATCCCAATTCCTAGGATCTTCAGTAGGGCCAATTAAATTAATACTAGAACTAATTGATACATAAGATACTTCTGTATCCGGTGGAATAGTTACATCAATAGTATTAGCAAACCCTAATGAGCTATTCAGTAAACATAACGCTAAGATGGCCTTAACGACGTTTCTTTTTAAAGTCAATGCCATTATTTAACTCCTAAATTTAATATTCGCCATTTCACGCTGATTACTGACACGTTAAGTTAATTTTTCTAATTGGGTTGTCTTCCGTTACTGCAATATCTTTCAAATGAGAATAATGAGCACCACACGATGCACTGTGGCTATTTCCCCATTGGATCAGCAATGTTCCGGAATCAGGTAACCCACTCATATAAAGTTGGCCGTTATCACCCACAATACTGGTGTTTTCTTCATTTTTTTCATCATCAACCAGCTTAGCAATCGCCCCAAAAGGGATCACACCGTCTCGATAGGTTAGTGAAATCAGTGCCTGCATCCCGACACGTGTTGGGAATTTCGCTTTAACCACCGCGCCTTTCGTCGGGTAAACGTTTTGCGAGGTCTTTGGTAACGTCACATCATCGGGTAACGTATTTACATTCAAACCAATGGTATTTTTGGCGTATTCGTTCACGTTCGGGGCAACCGCATAACCAAACATATCAATTTTTGCATTACCTTGATTTAACGAGGTCCCATCCGCATCCGGTGCTTCAACTAACACCACGGAATTGCCTAATGTTCGTGCTAATGTCAGGCCACCTGAATGGATCACCATCCCACCATTGACGCCCGCATTCACAGAAGAAGAACTTGATGAATAGTTATATCCCCCAGAAAAGCTGCCTTTTGAGGTGTTGTAATTCAGACTAATGGCGCTATTACTTTCTTGGTTGTTATTTCCCATACTCTGTGAAACAGAATAAGACAAGTCTCTGTCCAATAATGAACCGTGCAGCCCGACTTGCTGGCTATAGTTACCGCGGTTGTTTTTGGAAATATAATAATTACTGCTCATATTTCGTAAGTGCTCTTCATTGGTAAATAAACTGAAAGGCACATTCACATTGAAAGAAATTTGATGGTTTTTAGGCCAATCATTACGGCTATCGGATTTTCTGTAGTCAATCGCATAACTGACGTTGTAATTCACCCCTTTAAAATTACCGTTATACCCTGTCGATAATTGGGTAGTTTCAGTATTGGAGTCCCAATAATCGGTACGACTGCCACTTAAATAAATCGAGCCATATTTGCCCAGTGATTGTGAAAGCGCGGTTCGGAAACTAGAACGTTGGCGTAATCCTAACCAAGGTGCCACACCATCATTGAGCTGATAATTATGTGTATTAAAATCAGAGAAGCTGAAGAAATGACGTGTGGAATAACGTAATGCGGTTAAATCGACATTAGTTCCTGTAGAGGTTAAGCTTTTTGAATATTTAATCCTAAAAGATTGACCTTCTTTTCGATCACCAGAGACAAAAGAAGCTGCTGCATGGGTAATATCGACGGACAAAGCGCCAAAATTCCCTAACGAAATCCCCGTCCCCATCACCCCAGAAAAATAATCTTTGGAGAATAAAGAGCCACCGTATAAGGTCACATCATAAGGCAAGCCATAAACCAAGCTACCCAACAAAAATTTAGCGCGTTTAGAAGAGCGCGTTAAATTGCCGTTATATTCTCCCGCCGTCACTTCATATTTCATGCCACCCGGTCTTAACATCACGGGTAATGAAGAATAGGGATAAACAAAGGTTCTTTCAGAACCATCTTCTTCACTGATATTGACCTGTAAGTTCCCTGAAGAGCCCGTTGGGTATAAATCTTTAATGCTAAAAGGCCCCGGTGCAACATAAGTTTGATACACCACATTACCATTTTGGCTGACAGTGATCCGCGCATTAGATTGTGCAATGCCATTAATTTCAGGAGCAAAACCACGCATACTGGAAGGCAGCATTTTTTCATTCGAAAACAGCTTAATTCCTTTAAAAGGAATACTGTCAAATACATTACTGCCCGTTGAACTTTCCCCCACCAACACCTCCCCCCGTAACGCGTTAATGGCTCGCATCACATAGGTGTTTGAAAAAGTCGACGTGCGGTTAGTGTAATTACGCCTTCCTTCTGAATTCGAATAGTAATAACGATAATTTGAACGCAAACGCCAAGCCCCTAAATTGACGCCGCCACGCAGGCTTAAAAAGGCATTATCATTATTTTGAGTTTCTCGTTGGGACTTATTACGGCTGTGACTCCCATTGAGCTGATAAGAAAGCAAAATTGCAGGGATCCCATTTTCCAACAGCCCTTCAGGCACATAACCATTAGCACGGTTATCCATATAAATTTGCGGAATACTGATTTCCATGCTCAGTTTAGACAAATTTGTTTTCACAAACGCGTCGGGAATATAATCCCCTAATGCGGTGATCGCTTCATCATCCGAAAGTTTTTGTAACGTTGGGATCGAGGCTACATTCACACCAAACTCATCGAGCATAGACTTAGTGAACTCAGCGGAAACATCACCATCATGGCCTTTTACGAAAGTAACATCCATGCTTCCCATATCTTTTTTATTGATAAATACCGTAATATTGTATTTACCTTCAGGAACCGTATTGGCTTTTTCAAATTGAGATAAATCGATTGAGTTCGGATCCATTCCTGACTGCAAAGATAATAGTTTTGGGTCAAAGTAATCCTCTGCATAAGAATAACCAGCAATGCCAAGACAATAAGAAATAAAGCTCAGATAAAAAATTCCACTTTTCATCTTAGACGAATGATATAATTTCATAGTTATCTCTCAGTGATTTTTTTTATAGTTTTTGGGTTTGCTCTGGCATTTCCAGCATGAATTCATTTAATAATCGCCATTTCACCGTGGCATTCGCATAATTTCCTTTCGGTAATGAATAACTTTGTTTGCCAAAAGGTGGAATTAATTTAAACAGTTGCATATTGTCAATTTGATGTTGACCCACCGCTAATTTCCCAAAGGTTAAATAAAGTGGAGACTGGTTATCAACGATCAGTTTTCCATCAGAAACAGTAAATTTAAATTTATCTTTAACATTAACCATTTTAAGATTTTTAATCGCTTCTGGGCGATAATAAAACTTATAATGTAAAACTTTTGATAGAGTTAAGCTTCTATCCATTTTTTTAAATTTAACAGTATTTTTAGTTCCTTTCGGGGGAATAGACTTTAATCGAATAAAAAACACTGACTCCCGGTCTTGAGGTAATTTTTTTAAATTATCAATTTTTTTGATTTGCCAGTTATATTCTGACTTGGCCTCTAGCCGATATAAGGGTGGTGTAATCATAAAAAGAACTGAATCCGCTTTTTTCGCATTCAGCCCTGTCGACTCATCAGGAATGGCAATATCAGCTTGAACAAGATACGCATTTTCATCATTATTTTTTAATAAAAATGATAGTCCTCGGCTTTCTTGATGAAAAACCAATCGTTCATTAGGAAAGCGCAAGCCACTGCTAGTATTTTTTGCAATAGCTTGATGAAAGTTTAATAGACCTAAAAATAATATGATTAATGAAATTATTTTCATTTTTTAGCCTTACTTTCAAATATAAAAGGTTTGGTTGTGCCGCCATAATCATTCATTATTCGCCATGAAAAAGAACTAAGCCCCGCCATATCAGGTATCGTTATATGTGAATATGGAGCAACCATTTTATTCTTTATTTTACGATTATTATTCACCTTCATATCAACTAAAGTAGTATAATAAGGTGTTGGATTATTAATGGTTAATGTATTATTTTCATAGCTCACTGATATCTTTCCATACGAGTCTTTAACTGCCATATCTAAGTTTTTAGGCCGATAATAAAGTTTAATAACCAAATTTGTAACTATGGATAATTTTCCACTACCTTTTTCATCATTTTTCTTTGGTGGAATAGCTCTTGAGCTAAAATAAAATACACTCTCACGATCTTTTGGCAACAAGCTTAATGATGCAGGAAAAATACGCATCATAAAGGTTGAGTTTTTTTCAACTCTAAAAATATTAGGTGTAATAATAAAAAAATCGCTTTTTTTATTATCTACATCATAAATTTCATTTTGAACAAGAAAGGGAGATCCCACATTATTTTTAAATGTCACAGATGCAGATTTATCACCTTCATTGAAAATGATCCGGGTCTTATTTAAACTTAAACCAGCAGAATAAGTAAAAAAAGAGAGAAAAAATAAGAAGACAGTAAGCGTTATTTTTTTCATTATAATCGCCCTAATCTGAAAAATAGCTAAAAGTGACATGAGCGGTAAAGTCACCAACATCATCTTCCGAACAGCTTTGTCTAAGATCATAACAGGCTAATACTGCGGTTAAGATAATATGTTCATCTCCATCATCAATATCATCAAAAACGATATCTCCAACTGCAAAATTCTCTTGTTCATCTTCATCCATGATAGCGACACCAAAATAAGCATCGGGATCGCTATTAAAGACATAGCCATCAGAGCCATCAACAATACTTCCAGACGTCATTTGAATATAGCTGGTTGAAAAATCACCTTCACAATCTTGAAGAATAATTTCAAACTTTCTCCTCTGCGTTTGCTCAATAATGTCCTGCATTGATACAATGCCAAAATCAATTTCATCAGAAGCTTCATAAAGATCTTCGACAATAATGTCACAGGGCTCTTGATCAACATAAGCTGTAAATTCAAAACGGATCGAATCATTATCAGCTTTCACTGAAATGGAAAACAATAAACAAAATAAGAAAGAAAAAGTAACCCAATATTTTTTCTTATTATGGTATTTGTAATGAGAGTTCAATGGCAGCATCAATATCACCTGATGTTATGGTTTGATTGTCAATTTTTGCAGCAACAACTTCAAAATAATGCTCACCAGTCCCTGACTCGACGATTGCCTCATCGCCAGAAAAAATCACTTCCTCACATGCACCATTGTCATCACCGCAATTCATCAATAAAAAACCCACATTGATCGCGCTATCTTCATACAACACGTTATTTTTTATGTGTGTACTGCTTAATGGTGTAATCACAATATCGATGGATTCGGTGTCCTCTGAGATCCCTTCACAGCTATATTCCACCGTGAAAGACTTGCGATAATTACTTTCTTCGCCCGGCTGCAGCGCGTTCAGTACACTGCTGCTAAAAGGCTCATCAAAAATAACTTCCTGATCGCTATCTGCGGCGAATTCACAAGTTGCATTAGCTACCGTACCACTAAAATAAATCGTCGCACTTTCATCAGCCAAGCTGACCTTAGATAGTAAAACTGCTGGCAATAATACCCCTAAAAAATACTTATTGAATTTCTGCTGAATAGCCATCATAACCCCCTAAATCATTAATTGCAGTCCATTTTGCTATTGCCCCTTTTGGCGTTTTTAGGTCAAAATTAATACTTGAAAATGGTGCTATCATGTTATTTTTATTATCTGAACTAATAGTCATCACTTTATTATTCAGCGTAACGCTAAATAGACTGATGTAATAAGGTGAACGATTGATAACCTCAGTTTTATTACCAACATTTTTAAATACTAGCGATGACTGTGCTTCTTTGGCTGTTTGCTTTAAATCTGTAGGTCGATAAAATAATTTGATAATATTATCAAAACCGATAATTACCCCTTCGCTATTTTTATCTCTCGCTGGCACCATTCGTGCTTTAAAGTAAAAAACAGACTCTCTATCTTTAGGTAATTGATTATTGATCAACATAATGCGCACATCTTGCCTGCTCATTTTTTCTAAACGAAATAAAGGTGGAGCCACTTCAAAGGCATCGGGATATTGCTCACTCGCTATCGTGATTTGTGTCAGATAATTAATCTTTTCGTCATTATTTCTTAGTGTCACAGAAACACTTTTTTCACCTTGAGGATAAATAATGCGTGTTGCATCAATACCTACTCCAGCGGAATAAGCAAAGTTATTTAACAATAAAAAATTAACTAAAATAATAAACAACCAAATTTTTAATGACAGTGTATTTTTCATAAATTTTTATTAAGGTGATTACAAAATTTGTAATCACCTTGCTTTAATTAGTTATAAGCTACGCTAAAGATAACAGGTACATTCAGAATATCTGTATCATTAGCACCATTGAGTGCGAACAGGTCTGCCTGCATTGGTAATAAATTTACTGCGTTACCATCAACATCAGTTGCAGCGCCTTCATCATCCGTACTCATAGCCAGTGATTGATTAACACTGATTAATTGGTTTGGTTTAATTTCAGTGGCTGTGCCTGAAGCAGGATTGGTTTTAATTCCCACTGCTAATGTTTTTGCATCAGTGTTAGCAAAGAGATTAGGATTAAAGATACTTGCTTGACCATCTGCGTATAAACTTAATGCACCAGAAGTGGTTTCAGCACCCGCACAATTAGTTAATACTAAGTTGAAATCTTTATTAGCAATGGATGTTGTTGGACCTTGAGTCACGCTCTCAGTTGTGAAAACACCAAAGTCAACAATAGAGCCAGAGCTTGTTGCAATATCACAAGTTCCTTTCTGCAATTGTGCTTTAAAAGTTACCGTTGTTGTTGTTGCTGCCATAGCAGAACTTGCAACGCCAGCCGCTAACATTAATGCAGCGATAGATGCTAATTTAATTTTCATATTGAACCTCTTTTATAATGATATAAACGTGCGACACCACATAGAGACAGAACAATTCTGACTCTCTATTTCTTTGTATAGAAATTAATTTATTACCCTTCGGTAAGTAGCTTATTTACAATAAACAGTAATGTGACAATTTTTATATAACGCCTCTACTAACTAATAAAGGGGACAAAAAATAATTTGTTAATATTTTTCATTTCGCTAATTTTAAAATCATTTTTTAAATGTTAATGGCTCGAACCCTAATCGAATAATCATCGATTTACGATATTTCATTAGAATAATTTATCGAAGATTTATATATAAAATACACTTTATAATTGGGCTACTTTTATTCATATTCGATTTTTATAATACCTGACTTGGAATAATTTCCAGGAACAAGGTCAGTATCAATACTACTCACCTGAGCCCATAATATGGAGTTTTCTACTTTATCCCGATGCAATTGCCAATTGTTTTTCTTAGCAGACCAATAGTTATCATCAAATGACATACTTACCGTTAAGCCCCCCATATGCATGTCCTGAGGTAATACTTCTAGATTCACTATTACATCACTATTACATTGACCACTGATGACTCCACTTCTATTGGCCTTCATAGCTGAGTTCTGGTCAACAACCCCTAAATCTAATGTATCTTCATCTAACCAAAAATTACAAACGAGATCAGGTTCTATCGGTTCTATAGGCTCTGTCGGTATAGGCTCCCCTACAGACAAATATGCATGGTCGCCACATGACAGTCCATAAAGATCAGCATAAGGAATAACGTTTGGTCTTGCACCAGCACCATGAACATAAACAGGTGAACTCCGACCAGGCTTAGTATAAAAACCTTGAGGGCCATCAGTTACATATACTTCTGCAGATAACCCTGGTGCGCTAAATGTCGCTATAAATTCAGGTTTCCCTAAAGGCATTCCAACCCATCTAGTTTGCACTCCAACACCACCGCCAAACCCCTTATCATATAATGCACCAGCACTATTATAGACGGTGCCTGTAATTCCTGGCTGCATAACGGTCCAGCCAACAAATAATTGCGCCTTAGGATCTACAATTTCACAATTACCTAAACCATAATAAAATGATTCATTTATATTTAAACTAATAGTACCGCTATAACTATACTTTAGCGTTGATACTTTATAACTTTTTCCATCTATAGCTACACCAAGCCAAATATCATTTGTTTCCATTACATCAAAAGTAGATGAGGTATGTTGAAATTCAACACCAGGAATTAAATATGCAGCCCTCATAACTAAATTAAATATTCTGGTTTCATTAGGGTATGGTTCCGCATAAACAAATGGAGAAATAAAAAAGAATGCGAATATAATTTTTAATTTCATAAAACTCCATTAAACCTCAATTAAATATTTATTCATAGCTTAACGCATAAGTCATGATTGCATTGAAATCTCCAGCCACTAAACTTTTATTTGCTAGAGCTTCTCGCTCTCCTTGTACATAGGCTTTTAAACGAATAAGCATATCGCCATCAACAAGCTGTACACTATAATTTGACTTTCCATCTATAGAAATAGGCCGACCATCTAAATATTCTAAGCCTATTCCTGCACCTTTTGCTTCACTTCCTGGTGCAAACCTTAATAAACCTTCATTATTTGTTGATCCTGAAAATGAAGCTTTAACAGTAGTACCTAACGATGTATCGCAATCTTTCAATTCAAATGTTATTAATATTCCTGAAGTTCGGGTAAAGCGATAGAGTGATTTTGTTGGAGTAACACCTAAATCATAATAAGCATTCTCCGTCCCTGGTTCTATCGTACATGGAAGAGCAATTAAAGTGCCCCCATAGTGAATAGTTGTCGAAGATGATGCCATAGAATAAATTGGTATTAATCCTCCACTCAACAGGAATAATATTAAATATTTAAAAGCTATTTTATAATTATTCATATTGTTTCCTTTTTAAGGATAACGAATTTCTACTGTGCCAGTAGCTGAAAATGTACCTTCAAATAAATTGCGATCATCTTCTCTCACAGGAACAGCCCATAAGGGAATTACCTTTGAATAACCACCTGACATTACGATGGGAATGTCATCATTATTAGGAGAAACAACTTGGTCTTGATAATATAAACGTATGCCAAGCCCTCCAATACTCGTTTGTACAGCATCATTATCAAATGGAGCATTCATACCGTTATATCCCATATACAGCTGCACACCATTACCAAGGTCATTACCGCAAGTCACTATTAATGTAAAATCCTTCCTATAATTAATTCCGTCGATCCTAGTAAGCCCGACTTCATCAAAATCAACATAAATTGGATCATTTTCCCCCGATATATCACAAGGTGGATGGCCAATTAAATTGCCATAAAAATTGACTTGTGTAGATGCTTGTACAGGTATCATGATATATCCAGATATCAATACACTGGCTATCAGCCATAATACAATGGAAATTACACGTTGTTGTGCCATTACTCATACTCCACAGTAAGTAACGCCGAAGCCGTAAACGGACCGTCATCAATTCCAGCTGATCCTCTTGCTACAGGAACAACAGACAACTCAGGTTGATTGCCGTAAGTAAAATAAACCCAATTATTAAACGCAAAAGGATAGCCATCTTGTTTCACTCGCAGCCCTAAATTAGGTTCGCTCGTACGTAATAAGTTGGCATTAAAATTTGCCCCGGAGTTATTTTCAAAACGTAACTTAAGTGGAGTACTATTGGTTGCATCGTCACAATCAAGTGTATAATCAATCGGTTGCTCGTAGGCTACACCATCGATATTTTTGATAATCATGTCACCAAAATCTACTTCAATGGCTTGATTATCATTTACATCACAAGTTTTAATCTCAATACGTATAGTTACCCTAAAGTCTAACTGAGTTGAACCAGCTAAAACATCTCTTGGTAGTAATACCGTTCCCAACAAAACACTATACAACCAGAGTATTTTGAATGTTTTTTTTCCCATAACTATTTCACCTTACTCATAGCGCATTTCAAAAGAAATCAGCGCAGAGTACGCTCCCGGCTGCATCAATTGTGCCGTACGTACCGGTGAGACATAATAGGTCAGCGTCGATTGCCCTGATGGCAGCAGATCTGGGTTACTATTTTGATTTAAAGGCAAGATTTGCCCTGCCTTATCACTCAGTACTAAACCAATCCCTTGTGCGCCAGTCACTCTGGCAAAATCCGGCATCCACGGTACCGTTGGCGCAATAAAACGGATTTTAACCGCCGGTTGGGTGCTACTCCACGCGGTTTGCCCAGTTTGGACGTTTTCCAAGGCACTGTTCACTTCGATACAATCTTGCAGTTCAAGGTGAAACGCCGTTGCACGCCCTTTATCCCCCACGGCTTTCAGTTCCGCGGTTTCGGTATTGCCCAACTCAATCGCTTGATACGCCGAGGTCATCGCTAAACGACACGGACTTTCGGTCAGTGAACCCGACACATACAACGCACCGTTGGCGCCATCGACCTGCCAGTTATCCACAGGACGATACAAACGCGTGTTGTTATCTTCTGCCTGACTGCCCCATGAACAGACAAGTACGCTGCCAAACAGCATAGAGGTGACAGCATGATTTAATAATTTGTGTGTCATCGGTTATTCCTTATCGTCATGTTGCAGACAAAGCAACGGTTATGGTCTACGGTGTCGCAGGCTTATCGTTCGGCACCACATGGCATTGGCTACCTTGACATTGGAAGGTCAAGTTTGGGCGCCCACCGTAATCATTGATGTAAGTCACTACCGGACGCTGTCCTAATGCATTGGCACTCACCCCTAACGCGCTTTCACCAAACGGTGGCAACATGATGGGTTTAAATTCTTTTTTATCTTTGTTGTCCAATGCTTTAAGGCTTTCTGCTGCATTAATCACTGTCACATAATACGGCGTGGGATTTTTGACCATTACCGTATCGCCTTGTTTTTGCAGGGTTAATTTTTCTTGCCATGGTGTGCCCATTTTGGCCGGCACAATCGCTTTTGGCCGATAGAACATTTTTACGCGGGTTTGTAAGGCAATCTGTAACGTGTTGGGCTTATCGCTTTTAGGCGGTATTTCACGCAAGTTAAAGTAAAACAAGCTCTCGCGATCTTGTGGCAAGGTACTAACCGCTGGCAGGGCTTCGATTTTCACTTGGCTAGATTTGCCGGGCTCCACACGCTGCACTGGCGGCAATACCACCAATGGCGAAGTAATTTTGTTGCCTTCAGCATCATCAATCCACGCCTGTGCTAGATACGGTAATTGTTTATTGTTGTTAGAAATGTTGAGTGACATCGATTTTTGGTCACCGTTAAAAATCACCCGAGTACGGTCAAGACCAATCGCCGCGTGTGCCATGCTGCTTAACCACATCATGCCCATCACACCCGCTATCAAAGCGTATTTTTTATTCAGTTTCATGCTGTTATAACCTTTTTAATGTCATCTCGGAGACACCATCGCGTCACCGCAAATTCTGTTCATACCGTGCTAACGCGTGTTATCGCTGCGCTAACTGCTTTGCTGCTAGCGGAGTACACTGCAACAACAGCGATGGATTGTTGATATCGATACTCTCAGGGAAAGCCACTTGGCATCCGTCCTCGTCTCCCCACTGTATGGTCATTAGGGAATTTGGTTCAATACCGCTGATATACGCACTGCCGCTATCCCCTACGATGCCGGTGCTTTGGCCTTTTGTATTGAATATTTGCGCCCCAAACGGAGGGTAACTGCCATCCGGTAAGCGCAACACCGTCATCGCTTTTTGCCCTGCCACAACCGCAAATTCGCGGTAACCCACCGCCCCTTCGGTTAAGGTCACTTGCACCACCGATTGCTGTGCATCCACATCATCTGGCAGCGCGTTCAAGTCAATTTGTGCCTTGCTGCGGTAGTAACTGTTCATGTCACCAACCACCGCTTTACCAAACATATTGGTGGTAACCGGAGCTCCAAACCCTTTGACAGGCACATTAGCAATGCCATCGGTGTCCACCAGTAAACGGGTTCCTCCAGGGATGCTCATGCGATGTACACCACCACCTTCTGCCGTCAGCGTGATCCCACCAGTTGCTGATAATCCAAACGCGGTATATTGGTTATTGGCGTAACTCGCATTACCCGAGACTCGCGCGGTATCGCCTTGGTGAGTCAGATACGCAGTTCCACTCGCTCCTTTACGGTTTGATCCTACGCCCAATTGATAATTGGTACGCTCATCAATGCGGTCATGGTAAGTCACTCGATTGACCGTGTCATAACGGCTGCTATTTAAGGAATACCCCACATTAGCACCATTACTCAGCGGAAATGAGGTCGATAAATAAATACTGTCATCCGTCACCCCGTTATACATACTGCGGTTTGCCGACAGGTTAACGCTGACATTCTTAATCGTTCCCACATCAAAATATTTGGATAACGTCAGGCTGTAATAGTTGTTTTCCGGTCGATCCCAATAGGTTTGGTGGTTGTAGTTCAAATACACAGACATACCGATATCACGGAAATTTTTGCTCAGTGAAATGGTGTACAGCTCTTTGCTACCACCATAACGAATACCTGTTTTCCTTGCCTGTAAGAAGTCTGACATACTCATAAAGTCTCGCTCCGAGAAGCGATAACCCGCGAATTGAATTTGACTATCAATAGCATCAAAACGTTTTGCGTAGCTGACACGATAAGATCCACCGTTAATAGTGTTTTCACCTGCCAAACGCGCAAACGACTGAGTCACATCGAATGACAACGCACCGAACGCCAGTAAGTCTCGACCAATACCCGCTGAAATCGCTTGGTAGTTTTTGCTGCCAAGCAAACCACTGAACAGTGACCAACCGTTATTCACCCCCCACGAAAACTCACCAGTGATAAAGTTATCACCCTCTTTGTGCCGGTTAACATCATTCGGCTGACCCAATGCCAACTTATATTGAAGCTGTCCCGGACGAGTTAGGTAAGGTAAGTTAGCTGTATCGAGTTGATACTCTTGTACCGTACCATCTTGCTCTTCAATTTTGACGTCCAACGTACCACTAATCGCATCGCTCAAGTTTTGAATACGAAACGGCCCCGGTGCCACTTGTTCGGTATAAATCACACGCCCTTGCTGGCTTATCGTCACCGTCGCATTGGATTGTGCGATCCCTGTTACTTCCGGTGCGTAACCGCGTAAATTCGGCGGCAACATGTTCAAATCCGAGCGCAAACTGGCGCCAATAAAACGGAATGAATCAAACATATTTGAGTTCAGGTAATCTTCACCCAAAATCAGTTTGGCTCCGAGAGCCGGCAGCGCACGAAAGGCGTAAAATCGATTCCATTGAAAATCACGATTGATAGCTTGGTTTGAGCCTGTTGCATGATTTAAACGGCCTTGCCAATCTGCACGAAAACGCCATGCACCTAAGTTTACCCCCGCCACCCCGTTACCGTTTAAGGTGTAGGTATTATGACCTTTGTTGTGCGGGCGATAAGTGTTACCGTTAATGTTGTAATCCAACAAAATCGCAGCAATCCCTTCATCCCAACGCGATGGTGGATCCCAATTAGGAGCCGTATACTCCATGTAAGCTTGTGGAATACTCACGTATAAGGATGAAGTTGAGAGATCCCCACGCACCTGTATTCCCGGCAAACTTTCCAATTTTAAGCATTGGTCATCGTGCCACCATGTCAGCTTTTTCAAGCTGTCTGCGGTCAGCCCTAATTGGGCAGTGATATCGGGTGATAAGCACGGCTCACTGCCTTGAGGATCATTCTCAGGGGGATAAAATGGTACTTTCACTTCTGGTAACGTATCGTCATTGACCTTAAGCGCTAAGCTATAGGTTCCTGGCATCACATAACCAGCACGCGAAAAATGTTCTAGATTGATATTTTTTTTGTCTTCCACATCCAATACATCCATATTGAATTGGATAACATCAGATGATGCCAATGCTATCTGGCTTTCACCCAAAGCAAACGCAATGGACAGCGACAGCAATGCAAGGCGAAAATAAGTAGCCTTTGGTGAAGACATAAAAAATATCCCTCGTGAACATTCACAATAACAATAAAGAGAAAAATAAATTCAACCGGCTTAATTAGTAATAATCGACTTTAAAACGGATCAAGCTTTGGTAATATCCTGCTCTTAGTGGGCGAGAGTCAGAGACTAACCGTAATTGATAAGCTAATCGCATACTCGGCGGTACAATATCTTGCTCCGGAGATGCTTCCCCCGGTACCACTTGACGCGATTGTGCATCTTGCATAAGTAACCCTACGCCGCGCGCTTCACCAAATACTTGAAACAACCCGTTATCGGAAGGTCCATCAAAGGTCATGCGCAAGGCACGCCAAGTTTGAGTCGGATCACTGTGTTTGACTAAATCACAATTAACTAATTGAATTTCAAAATCTTGTTTGGGGCCTTGGCCTTCTTGACGGATCGTACCAATCGGCAACACACCCATATCAATGATTTGGTCACGTGATTCCATGGCAATTGTGCAGGCAGCATCGGTGATTTCACCGTTCATAGTCACCGTACCTGCACCTTGCCCAGCTGCGTGCACCAAAGGTGAGGTAAAACTCGTAGTGAGGAGTAATACACTCCATCCGAATACAGCTTGACACCCCATGGTTTTACCCTCCTTTGAATAACACACTAGTGTTCTGATTACTCGTAGCTCATTGTGAAGTTAGCGAGTGCTGTAAATTCACCTGGAACAATAGTTTTGCCATCACCTTTCAAATAAGCAGAGAACAGCAGTGAGTTATCACCATTTTGAATTTTTAAGTCAGTTCCAGCAGAGCCATCTAATTTCACTGGTACACCACCCAGACCTGCAATTTGAACACCTGCGCCAGATGCTTGACCTTGAATAGCCAGTGAATCAGCTAAGTTAGGATTCACACCACCCGTAAAGGTGACGGTCGCCGTATTGTCTGTCAGCGTGGTTGTATCACAGTCAACCAGCTCAATAGTGAATGGCACTGGACGAGAAGTACCACCATCGGCTAATTGTGCTGATGCTACCTGACCTAGGTTAACCGTTTGGTCTGTAGACTCTGGCGCGATACCACATGCGGCTTCAATGATTGAGCCGTAGAATGTCACAGTACCTTGACCTGCGCTGACTGGAGCAGCCATAGCTGATGCGCTCATTGCGCCAGAAATCAGAGTTGCTAAAAGAATCTTTTTCATATTGGTTACGCCTTTACGATGAACACTAAAAAAAGTAAGCTATTAATTAGCTCACTTGGTTAAATAATTAATAGAATTTATTTATTAAATAATAAATAAAAACAAATAAAATACTTTCTGAGAACAGAAAGTATTTTCTTTATTCTCAGTTAAACATAAATCTTTAATAGTTTATTATTTGGTCGACTATAATTAGCCAACCAAATTATTCATCTTTACTGAAAAAGCATCCTCACCTTTATAGTAAGGAGATGGAGGTAAAAACAAATTAATATAATGAGAACCAACTTTTTTTTCTGTATCATTAACATTAAGATAAACAGCACTAAAGAAATTACTTAAACTACAATCCAATTCATGCAAAATAACAAAGAGGGTATCAACATTAATATTACACACACCTCTTTCATATCGAGATATTTGCTGCTGCGAGACATTTAGTTTTTCAGCTAACTGTTTTCCTGTTAACCCTCTCTTTTTCCTTAAACGAAATATCTCTTTACCAACAGCAATCATAAAAATATTTTTTGACACTTCATGTTCCACTATCATATTAGGCCCTCAATTCCTGATACAACAAACTTCATTTATTAAAGCCCGCTTGCACGAAAATATTTACGCCTTGCTCTGTTGCAGATAAATTTACTGTACCTGCTGCTCAAAATCAAACAAAGCTATATCTACCAAGCAGTTATTGATATAAGTTAAATATCCAAATAATGAGTAATTCAAATACAAAAAACCACATTAGCTTGGTACATTCAACATTCCTATTAAGAGAATACAAATTAGACCAGAATTATATATTACAAGAATCCCAAAAAGATTTAAAATTAGATTTATAATTCTGAAATTCATATTTTTTCAGAGGTTAAGTAATAACACTTAACGAAAAAAATATATGGAAAAATCCATCAATCCAACAAAATAAAATAAACTCAATAAAATCAATGTATTGAATAGCGTGGTAATTTTAATTAACACTTCAATTTTAGATATAATATTTTGCAATATCTGTAATATTGTTCTAATCAAACTAATTGTTTAGGATTAAATAAAACAGAAGTTTATTTTCACTTCACGTTTTTTATTTATATTCTTACAGAGCTATTCTTAATTAAAAAATCATTATTGCTAACTTCATCACCTTTAGAGAAATCATCATTATATGACACTCACTTTATTATTTTCGAGATCATATTATGAAGATAGCTGCTCACCATACAAATTATCTATTAATATCTTTACAACACTTATTTTTTCATATTCACTATCCTTGAATAAAAGCCCCCCCTCTGACCTATTGACATTTACTCATGAATACAATAAAAAATGATGAAAAATATAAATTAGAATGAAATTAATGATATTGCTCAAAGTGGAATTCAACTACCGAAATGGAGATAAAAATCGCTAAACAATAAAATTTAAGTGCTAGATATTTTTAAGAAGCAATATAAAACCCCATATCTAGAAATAAGAAAAAATGAATATTTTAATTTGATTGATAATATAAACTTGTTAAGTCAACGACTCGAAGAATCAGAAAAAACAAAAACCAGCGCTGAACTGGGCGATAAAGATGCACAGCTCAACCTTGGCTTAATGTACTATCAAGGAGATGGAGTTCCTGTTTCCATTGAACAAGCACAGAAATGGTTTATGCGTGCAGCAGAACAGGGCAATGCATATGCACAATATAACCTTGGCTGGCTCATGCAAAAAGGTGAAGTCGAAAATGCTTCTCCTTATGCGGCACGCTACTATTTTGAGTTGGCCTGCAAAGGGGGCTTAGAAAAAGCCTGCTTCGCGCTAGAAAAATCGCATAGCGAACATTTCTAAAACAGCCTCTCTATTTAAACGTTAATGGGAACTTAAATCCCATTAACTTTTCCCAATGTATGTTTATTCAACCTATCAGATAATCTGCAAATTTCTTGATGTTGCCGCTAAAAAACAAAAAAAGCCCTATTTTTCGTTCTTAAGAATGATAGTCACCTTTCGTTATTTCACCCTAAAATCGACAAGTAATTATTAACTTTTTATTAACATTCACCGAAGGTACTGCTTATTATTGACGAGGTGCTTAAATGAACGAATCGCTGCACACACAAGATGTCAATGCCATGCCACCAAAAGTCATCCTAAAATCTTCATTGAGTTTACTACTCGCAATTATTATTTTTGCGGCCATTGCCCCAGGTATTTTGATGACAGCGCCGGCAGTTGCAACTCAATTGGGCTCTCAATGGCAGTTATCGGCCGATAAAATAGGTTATCTTTTTTCAGCAGAATTAGGGGCTATGAGCTTTGCAACTGTTCCTGCTTGGTATTGGATCAACCGTATTAATTGGCAAAAAATAGCCATTATCTCTGCCATTATTTTTATCATAGGTAACCTACTCTCTGCTTTCGCGGCCACCTATATCACCTTGTTAATTTTTCGCGTCATAGCATCATTAGCTGGTGGTACATTAATGATACTGTGTATTTCATGTGCCGGAAAAACAGAAAACCCGAGCCGCATGTACGCTTTTTGGGTTTTAGGTCAACTCGCATTAGGTACACTTGGACTACTTGTCTTACCACCGTTATTTGAACTCTACGGATTACGTATCGTTTACTTTATTCTCGCTGCTTTTATGGTCATCTTTTTTCCATTAATTCGAGCATTTCCTAATGTGATAATGGAAAAAGATCAACATCATCACTCATCAACTCACCCGCGAAATGCATTTATTAATAAGGCGATGGCCATTATTGCGATACTCATTTTCTATATTTGTTTGAGCCAAGTTTGGACATTCATAGGTGTATTTGGCCAAAATAGCGGGCTAGATGCTGAAGAGAATGGTCAGATTTTAGCGATCGCCACCATTTTAGGTATGGTTGGTGCGGTGATTGCGGCAACTGTTTCTAATCGGTTTAAAACCAATAAATTAGTGTTTTTAGGATATGGATTATTAATGGCAAGTATCTTGTTATTGATTGGTTCACCTACCGTAATACGGTTTATTGTTGCCGCCTTATTGTTTAAATTCACATGGACATTTGTCTTACCTTTTATTATGGGAGCGGTTTCCCAGCTTGATACCAGCGGTAGGCTCATGAATAACATAAATTTGGTAATTGGTGGTGGAATGGCTATTGGCCCTGCCATTGGTGGATATATTTTAGTCAATTCGACACAAATGTTGACCTTTATTAGTTTTGCAGCGTTATGCACCCTATGCTCATTCGCCTTAGTTGCTTACTTTATAAAACAGTCAACGTCATAATTTAAGTTATAAAATAATAATTTTCTTACTTTTGATAAGTCGAGGTTTTCTTCACATTAATGATAACGTATGACTCTATCCATTTTCAGTAAGCTCATTTTGTCTTATGAGGAAATATTGGAAAGTGGTTTTCTCTCAAAATTGTCATGGTCAATAAAATTTGCCCACAGCACTTGAGCTATCGCGAATTATACAGAAGGTCTAGTATCAGCAGTGCGGTAGCTTTCTTGAATTGTATTGTGTGCTTGCAACCGGCTGATTTTTTTATTCATCGGTGAGGCTTATTGTGAATGCCTTTAGGCTTTCACTTGAACTGCCTGCTATTCATCTATGGTTGATTAACGCATTGATAGCTTTAGATACAGTGTTATTTTAGCCTAGACCCCGTTAAGTGACCCCAAGTTAAAATTCAGCACTGAGATTACGTGAACCTGATATGTTATCAATATCCTCTGTTGAGTAATGAAATACTCGTTCCCTAGTTCAAGTTGCTAAATTAGCTATATCACGACAATCGCACCATTTCCTTCTGTGTGAAAACAATAATACCGCCAAGGTAGCAATTCAAATAGATAGTCGCTATCAAAAACAATTTATTTATCGAAACGTTCAAATATTTATAGCTGTAAAAATATACCGACCGATAACGAACATATAAAATCACTCATTCTCAGTTCGCTTTTGTCAACTTGATAAGATTATGATTGTATGATTAAGGTAGGCGCCTTAACATTAAGGAGCTTTTTACCTAACTCCTACAGTTATTTTCAAAAAGAAACTATTTCTACAACACAAAATATAGTAACCAAGCGTTAATAAATTATTGTAATTGTAGAAATAGTAACATGGACAAAAAATTAAACTTCAGAGTGCACAACAACCATATTAAAGTAAAACCTGGGAGGACAACACTTTATATACATTTATGTGCAAACTAAATTTAAACAATATATTTCAATCGTCGTTACACCTAATTCGGGATTAATAATATTCCAGCAATTTTAAATATTCAATAGCTTAAAATTCCCCAAAAACCCTTTAAAGTTGTAATAGTTAAATTATAAAATTAAAAATACTTATTAATAATCATAAACTTAAGAAGCTAGAATAAATTAAAACAAACTTATTACAAAAGATTTCAAAAAATAAAAAAACACCATTTAAGACTAATCTCACCATAGAACAACAACCACATAAGTAAAAACAACTATAAAAATACAAAAAACTACAATTACAGACTATAAAAACGCAATAAAGGATAACTAAATAGATTTAAACACCACATAAATACCATAATATATTTTTAAATTCCATTAATTATAAAAAATTAGACCAATTAACAAGAAAAACACTTCTTTATATAAAAATATTTCTTTCTCACTTTAAATTTTAATTAATAATATAATTTAAGATCTTAACAGATATATGCTTTTTAAAATTAATCGTGATTTTTATGAGGAGATTTTCTTTAAACCAATGTGCATGATTAAACATACAACAAAGTTGTCATCACGAAACACCTATAAAATCTATCAATCTGATCACTATTAAGAACATTCTCAATGGTGATTTTTATAATTAATTAAACACTCATAAAGGAATAGTTTTAATGATTATGGGAATACTTCTTTCTCATTTAAAAATAAATATTACTCAACTAACCTTAAATAGATAGTCTATATATGACAATTAAATAAAAATAAACCATATCTTGTAGAAGTCAAACTCCCATTAGCAGCATAAAGAAATACTTTTATCATTAGGTTCTTAACTGGAACGGATACCTAATTAATCTTAAAGCGAATAGTTTAAATTCATTATTTTCAATAGATAGGGAGAACTTCAGTGAAGAGATTTCTTGAACTAAAGGAATAGGATGGAAACAAAAAAGCCACTTGCTAAGAAGTGGCTTAATATGCTGATTTAACAGCTAAAATTTGGTGGCCCCTACTGGACTTGAACCAGTGACCAATCGATTATGAGTCGACTGCTCTAACCAACTGAGCTAAGGGGCCAAAGTGGAAGCGATTATACGTGCTGTTTTCTCTCAGGTCTAGTCTTTCAAAACTGTATGGTGATTTTCTACGCAATTCCATTTTCTACTTTATCATTCAGCAAGATATCATTACTCAAAATGATAACTCTTGTTCAAAGAGCCGCATTTATCCCTCTTCCCTCTGCCTTTTAAACAAGTATTTTTACAACTCAGCACTGATAACAACCAAATGCTATGCATAAAAAATCAAAAAAATTAGTCTAACTATATAAAAATCAAACGATTTAATTGATAATGACTATTTCTTAAACAGAAAACAGCACCGATTAACCAACCTCTCTTATTGATTAATCACAGAGACTTATTTTTTATAAACTCAGCGAATGGCTACTAGCGAGGTTTCTCCAATTGCCACTGTAGATGGTGTTTTATCGATGGCCACTCTGACGCAATAATACTGTATACGCAGGTATCCCGTAATTCACCAGTACGAGTATACATATGACTTCTTAGTACCCCGTCAAGTTTAGCGCCCAGTCTCTCTATCGCCCTTCGACTTTGCTGATTTAAAAAATGAGTTCTAAATTCCACGGCAACGCAAGATAAGGTTTCAAACGCGTGTTGGAGTAACAAGAATTTCGCTTCTGTATTAATTGCAGTTCGTTGAACTTCTCGACTATACCAGGTTGCACCAATTTCAACTCGACGAGTCTCTTGGTCAATTTTATTGTAGGCGGTCATCCCAACAGCTTTACCTGATTTTTTATTGATCACTGCAAAGGGTAGCATTTCTTGTTGCTGATATAGCTTTAAACGCCGTTCAACATCTTTAGCAAGGTTTTCTGGTTCAGGTACTGAGGTATACCATAGTTTATGTAAACTATCTCTTTGAATAATTTCCATAAACTCAGAGTCATATTGGTGGGACAGCAGCTCCAGTTTTACAAAGCCCCCTTCAAGTTCTATAGCCTCGCAAATCGTTTTCATCGTAACCATCCTTTTTCGTACAATGGTAAAATATCTTTACTGGTTAAGTTCCCTAATAGCCACCCTGTTTTACACGCCAATTATGACAAAAAAATAAAATCGCCTGTGCCGACCTAGACTACCTGCAATTTACCAATAAATCATATGATAAATATCACATTTTTTTAACATATTTTTCTATTGTCCCCATCATTGCGCTAGAGTTAACTCATCTGACCTGTTAATAAAATCCCGCAGGGGAGCAAAAATATGAGCAATTTTCCACATCTTTTTACCCCACTGAATTTGGGGCACACAGTACTAAAAAACCGTATTTTAATGGGTTCCATGCATACGGGGCTTGAAGAACATCCGGAAGGAAGCCAGCGTTTGGCTCATTTTTATCGGTTACGCGCAGAAAATGGTGTTAGCTTAATAATTACAGGAGGGATCGCACCAAATAAAGAAGGTGCCTTAACCGCTCATGGCGCGGTGCTCAATACTCCGGAACAGTTGCCTTTTCACCAAGAAATCACCCAAGCAGTACACAGCGCTGACGGTAAAATTGCTTTGCAGATCTTACATGCGGGTCGTTATGGTTTTCATCCTCATATTGTTGCCCCTAGTGCCATCCAAGCTGAGATCATTCCATTTACCCCCAACGCTCTCACAACAGAACAAATTAATAAAACGATTAATGATTTTGTCACCACAGCAAAACTCGCACAGCAAGCAGGCTATGATGGCGTCGAAATAATGGGCTCAGAAGGCTACCTTATTAATCAATTTATCGCCAAGCGCACAAACCATAGAACTGATGAATGGGGAGGAAGCTACGATAATAGGATCCGTTTCCCTCTCGAAATTGTCAGTAAAATCCGTCAGGCAGTGGGTGAAAACTTTATCATTATTTATCGCCTCTCAATGTTAGATCTCGTAGAGGAAGGTTCCAACTGGGAAGAAATTGAATATTTAGCGAAAGCGATTGAGCAAGCTGGCGCAACAATGATCAACACAGGTATTGGTTGGCATGAAGCGAGGATCCCAACTATTGCAACACAAGTACCACGTCATGCATTTAGCTGGGTAACAGAAAAATTAATGGGAAAAGTCACCATTCCTTTGATCACAACGAATAGGATCAACGATCCCTTTGTTGCCGAACGGATCATTAGTTCAGGTCAAGCGGATATGGTATCGATGGCTCGCCCATTCCTTGCCGACGAAGCATTTGTTCGGAAAGCACAAGAAAATCGTGCTGATGAAATCAATACTTGCATTGGCTGCAATCAAGCCTGCCTTGATCAAATTTTTAATGGCAAGCTCGCTACCTGCCTAGTGAATCCTCGGGCCGTAAAAGAATTGAATTATCCCGATGAACAGGCGACACAAATAAAAACAGTAGCCATTGTTGGTGCAGGCCCTGCCGGACTCTCTTGTGCCATTTATGCAGCCAAGCGCGGTCATAAAGTGACTTTATTTGAAAAAGCCAATCAAATTGGTGGCCAATTTAATATGACTAAACAGATCCCCGGAAAAGAGGAGTTCCACGAAACAATCCGCTATTTCTGCCGCCAACTGGAAATTCTAAATATTGAAGTCAAGCTTGAACATCAAGCGCATATTCGTGACCTTATTGGTTACGATGAAGTTGTTATTGCAACGGGGGTTGTGCCCAGAACCATTAATCTAGAAGGGCGTGAACACGAGAAGGTACTCTCCTATATTGATGTACTAACTGGAAAGCGCATGGTAGGCCGTTCAGCTGCTATCATTGGTGCCGGGGGAATTGGCTTTGATATTGCTGAGTTTTTAAGCCAAAAAGGCCCAAGCAGCAGTTTGAATATATCGTTATTTAATCAAGAGTGGAATATTGATACCAGCATCAATTCGACCGGAGGAATATTGAGCCAATCTCCTCATCCTATCCCCTCTTCTCGCCAACTCTATTTGTTACAACGCAAAAACAGTAAAGTTGGCGCTGGGCTAGGTAAAACCACAGGCTGGGTTCATCGTTTATCACTCATGAAGCGTGGCGTGCAGATGTTTAATGGTGTTGAATATATGCGAGTTGATGATGATGGCTTGCATATTCGCTATCAAGATAAAATACATTGCCTCCCCGTCGATAATGTCATTCTTTGTGCAGGCCAAGAGCCATATCACCCATTAAAAGAGCCTCTCGCAGAGCATGGGATTCAAGCTCACGTCATTGGTGGCGCTGATGTCGCTGCTGAGCTTGATGCAAGAAGAGCAATTGAACAAGGAATGAAAGTAGCCTATCAGCTATAAAAAGCGCCATATTTATAATGCTAACCTATAAAAAAACCCGCTATCCGTCAGCGGGTTTTTCTATGGATATTTACCGAGACTAAACTAGTCTTTTTGTGATAATTGCGCTGTAGGATCAGCCAATTTCTCATCTTCAGCAAGGCAAACCGCTGCTGTAAATAGTACGTCAGTCGAAGAGTTAAGTGCTGTTTCTGCTGAATCTTGCAGCACACCAATCATCACCCCAACAGCAACTACTTGCATAGCGATTTCGTTCGAAATACCAAACATGTTACAGGCTAATGGAATGAGCAGTAAGGAGCCACCAGCAACACCAGAAGCACCACATGCGCAAACCGCAGCAACCACACTCAGTAAGAGCGCTGTCGGAATATCAACAGGGATCCCTAAAGTATGCACTGCCGCTAAGGTCAGTACTGTAATGGTAACTGCAGCCCCGCCCATATTGATCGTCGCACCCAGAGGAATAGAAACCGAGTAGGTATCTTCATGCAAATTCATGCGACGACACATCCCCATATTCACTGGAATGTTTGCAGCAGAGCTACGCGTAAAGAAGGCGGTTACACCACTTTCACGTAAACATGCGAAAACGAGTGGATACGGATTACGTTTAATTTTCCAATATACAATCAGAGGGTTAACAACTAATGCCACAATCAGCATACAACCAATAAGCACAGCGAGAACATGGAAGTAGCCTTTTAATGTTGCAAAACCTGTTATTGCGATTGTTGAAGAAACGAGACCAAAAATCCCAAGAGGCGCTAAGCGGATCACCACTCTAACAAGCTGTGTCACACTTTCTGAGAAGTCTTGAATCAGGTTCTTAGTCGTCTCGCTAGCATGGCGTAAAGCGATACCTAAACCAATCGCCCATGCGAGGATCCCGATATAGTTCCCCTTGATCAATGCATCGACTGGGTTAGCAAAAATATTCACTAACAAGCCTTTAAGCACTTCTGCAATATTTCCAGGAGGTGTTAACTGAGTATCACCGAGTGCTAATACCAGTCTGGATGGGAATATAAAAGAACCAATAACGGCTACCAACGCCGCGAAGAACGTACCTAATATATACAATACTAAGATAGGACGAATATTGGTTTTTTGCCCTTTGCGATGATTCGCAATGGATGCCATGACCAGTACCCAAACGAGTATAGGAGCAACCGCTTTTAGCGCACTAACAAACAAATCGCCCAATAACCCAACATTTTTTGCTGCTGATGGCCATAACCATGCCAATAAAATACCTGCGATCAGGCCTACGAGTATTTGCTTAACTAAGCTACCGCTCGTAATAACCTGCCATAACCCTGTTTTGTTTGTTTCCATAAGAGACCCATACATTATTTATCTTTATTAGGAATTAAATGTGTTTGCTCTGCCAGTATAAGGAATAAATACCTTATGGAAAGGCGATTATTTTAAATATAGACAATAATTTTTTTATTTTAACAATATATTTACATATCTGTGATCCTAATTGTATTTTGTTTCTTATAGTAGGATAGGAAACTGAGAAATCTATGATATTTTTCAGTCTGTTAAAGAGAAAAAGCACTCGGTTTTTATGCCGAGTGCTTGAGTTAATTAAGCAGTGAAAGATTAGCCGTTAGAAGCGTTTCTTTTATTAACGATAACATTAATCACTAAAGTGGCGACTAAAATTGTTGCAACCGTCCCCAAAGAGATGATCGTTGGAATGTGATAAATATCCATTAAAAGCATTTTCACACCGATAAAGGTCAAAATCACCGCCAAACCGTACTTAAGCATAGTGAATTTTTCAGCGACCCCAGCCAGTAGGAAATACATTGCACGTAAGCCTAAAATAGCAAAAAGATTTGAGGTTAATACGATAAACGGATCCGTGGTGACAGCAAAAATAGCGGGAATGCTATCTACCGCAAAAATCACATCGCTGATTTCAACAAGGATCAAGACTAAAAAAAGTGGTGTAGCAAAAAGTAACCCATTTCGTTTAATGAAAAACTTTTCACCGTGTAATTCATCAGTCATGCGTAAATGAGAACGAACCCACTTTACCAAGGGCTTATCGGTAATTGGAGAGTCATCTTCCTTTGTAAAAGCCATTTTGATACCTGTAAAGAGAAGGAACAGGCCAAAAATGTAAAGAATCCAACTAAATTGAGATACGAGCCAACTGCCTGCAAAGATCATAATGGTACGCAGTATAATCGCACCGAGTACCCCATAAACTAAAACACGTCTTTGTAGGTTCGCTGGGATCGCAAAATAGCTGAACAACATTAACCACACAAATACGTTATCAACCGCTAAAGCTTTCTCTAATACATAACCCGTTAAGAAAGCCGTTGTTTGGCTATTAGCAAATTCAAGGCTTACCGTATCTTTGAGATACCACCAAAATCCCCCAGCAAACATCAATGCTAGCGTCACCCACACCGTGCTCCAAATCGCCGCTTGTTTCATCGACATAACTTGGTCTTTATGTTTGCCTTGCCATAATAGGTCAACAAGCAACATTATGAGAATGATAACCGCGAAACTTCCCCATAAAATAGGGCTACCAACAGAGTGCATATAATTTCCTTAATTACAAAAAAAAACGGCTGACACCTCAGAAGGCATCAGCCGCTTAACTGTTTTTAACCTAGAGTGACTATCTTTTGGTTGTAAACGATGAGCAAACCTTGCCTTCTGGCAAGGTCTCACTTACAACACAATAATCCTAGGTTAGGAAATTGTGGTGCTCGGCTACCGGGTACAATATGATGAGCACCGTAATGACGATAAACCGACAAGAAGAAGTTACTCCCCTTTGCTATGACTGATAAATTAGGGTAATTAGTCCTAAAAATCAATAATCCATAGGTATAATTTGAGTAAAAATATTTAAAGACTATTGAATAAGGAAACACCTTTTTTTACCATTTTTGTCAAGAAACATCTTGGTAAAGCCCATTTTCACACCATTTATTGTAGAAAAAACGCGAGGAAGAAGATTGCGTTTTTCCGCAAAACTTAAATGAATTCTAAAAATAGAACGAGAATTCGCTGTTTAGTTATTTTTTGTTTTGTTAAAGTGGAGAGGCTTTGAACTAACAGCCTGAGGAAACATGACTTTTCACTTAGGTATTCGCATAATCCATGTCTCCCTACCCAACAATAAAATTGTTGCTGTTATTGCCGTTTAGGAAACATTAATGGAATTAGTTAAAGAATTATTTTTTGCCCTTTGGCATCAAGACTATGTCACGCTCTCCAACCCTACGTTGGTTTGGGCTATTTACCTTATGTTATTCGCTATTCTTTTTCTTGAGAATGGGGTTCTCCCTGCCGCATTCCTACCAGGTGACAGCTTATTGATCCTCGTTGGTGTTCTCATAGCAAAAGGTACACTAAGTTATCCATTGACGATTGTTATTTTGACTGCGGGCGCTAGCCTTGGTTGCTGGGTTGGTTATATTCAAGGTCGATGGCTTGGCAACACGAAACTGGTGAAAGGTTGGCTAGCCCATCTTCCTGAGCATTATCATCAACGTGCTTACGGCTTATTCCATCGCCATGGTTTAGCAGCATTATTGATTGGTCGCTTTTTAGCTTTTGTCAGGACGCTCCTGCCTACAATTGCTGGTCTAGCAGGGCTACAGAATGGCCGCTTCCAAATATTTAACTGGCTAAGTGGTCTTCTTTGGGTCTTAATCTTAACAGCTATTGGTTTTGGTTTTGGGAAAAGCCCAATATTTCTACAGTATGAACAGCATATTATGAACGTGTTGATGCTGATCCCTGTCGGCCTACTTATCATTGGTCTTATCGGAAGTATTGCCGTCGTCATTAAGAAAAAACTTTCCACAAAAAAAGTTAACTGATCACATCACGAGGCGAGAGGCAAATTACGCCTCTCGTTTATTCTCTCTGACAGTAAATACATCTTTATTAGAGCATCCGTCTTGGATATAAATTCGTTTTTTATTTAACATAAACATAATATTATTCTCTCTTACTTGAAATAAAACATTCTTTTACATTAATTTAATCAATAATTCCCCCTCTCCTCATTGCACTTACTGTAAAAATAGCTATTGTTAAAGCTGCTAACTATATTTTTCTATTGATAGGAGGTTCCATATGTCATCGAATAACTCATCAGAAGATCTACGCGCAGAACTAAAAGCACTGGCTGACTCTCTCGAAGCGATGCTAAACGATACTGGAAACAAATCGAAAGAAGAAATAGACAGCCTGAAGCAAAAAGCTCAAGATGCCTTACACGCTTCACGCGCCAAACTGAGCAATGCGGGTGATAAAATCACCGAGCAAACAAAAGAAATCGCGGGTCGTGCGGATAATTATGTGCGCGAAAATCCGTGGACTGGCATCGGTATCGGTGCTGCTGTTGGCGTCGTTCTTGGCGTATTACTCGCTAAGCGTTAATTTTTATGGAACAACAAGAGCGTCAGGGCCCCGGAAAAGGGGTCCTTAATACCTTACAACGCATCGCCGGTATCGCCGTGCAAATGGTGGAAACTCGGATCCAATTAATCGCAGTTGAATTAGAGGAAGAAAAAACCACTCTTATTCAACTCATTTTAATGGCGGGTATCACCCTACTTTTTACTGCCTTTGGTCTAATGTGCCTCATTGGTTTGATCTTTTGGTCAGTTGATCCTATTTATCGCTATCAAGCCCTTGCGATTACTACAGGCGTTTTAATATTACTCGCTATTATTGGCGCAATTTGGACCCTAAAAAAAGCGAGACAATCGACCTTACTCGGCGCAACTCGAGAGCAGTTAAAGGAAGATTCTAAAGCGTTAATGGGGTCAAAAGATGAATAAAAGCAAGCGCCTATTATTGGTTAAAAAGAAACAGCGTTTAATCAAACAAATTGAGCAACAGCGTTCTGAACTCTCTGCGGCTTCCAAAGATTGGTTACAGATGACAGAGCCTTACGATCGCTCATGGCAAATCTTTGTCACCTTCCGGCCTATTTTTGTTGCCGCTGCCGGTCTTATTTCTCTTTATACCATTAAACGGCCTCAGCGTATTTTTTCCCTAGGCAAAAAAGCGATTGCCGCTTGGAGTTTAGTGCGAACCCTCCAAAGCGTTGTTAATACGGGTAAAAAATAACCTACTCTGCTCCAAACCTGAAATCTGACCATTTCAGGTTTCCTCTCTCTGCCATTATTCAATATTTTTGTCCATCTTTGTTAATAACCTTTGCTTTTTATTGAACCCGCAAATCACTACCATAGCATCGTTAGGTGATTTCTTGTCATTTAATGCTAAAAAAACAATTTATATCGCGATGTGTATCTCATTTTATTGACACTTGCTGACCTAGTTAGCTGGAGAATCTTAATGAAAAATTTAGAAAATAGCGTGCTATTACTTGCCCGCATTATGATGCCGATTCTGTTTATTGTTGCTGGGTATGGTAAGTTAGGTGACGCTTATGCAGGCACTCAACAATATATGCAAGCGATGGGTGTTCCCGGCTTTTTACTTCCCCTGACTATTTTATTAGAACTGGGTGGCGGGCTTGCTGTGCTTTTTGGTTTCCTCACCAGAACAGTGGCTATTTTTACTGCTGTTTTTTGTGTATTAACATCCCTGCTCTTCCACATTAATTTCAGTGTAGAGCCAAATAGTTTGATGTTTATGAAGAACATGACTATTGCAGGTGGCTTTTTATTACTGGCAGTCACAGGCCCTGGTAAATTTAGTATTGACCATTTATTGAATAGAAAATGGTAAAAGTTGCTTTTTCATCATTAACCTTTACTTGATAAATTGATAACCGAATTTGGTTGCACCTCTATAGTGCTATATAGAGGTGCTTTTTTACTCTTTATTTATTAGCAAATAATTTAGGTATTTCTCGTAAGCACCACGATTTTGCTTCACCCATACTGTCTCTGCGCCACGCCATAATAATATTCGTCTGATGGCTATATTCTGCACTGACTACACGCAAGCGCCCTTCACGAATATCTTGCTCTACCATTGGATATGGCATCGTTGCTACACCTAACCCTGCTAATAGCGCACTACGCTTATCTTCAATAGTGGAGACCGTTAATCTTTGCTGTTTATCTAATAACTGTACTGTAATAACTGGCCGTTCACGTGCGGTATCGGCCACCGCAATACCTCGATATTTAATACGTGTCGTATCTGACAGCGGCTCTGGCTCTTGGTGGATCGGGTGATCAGGGCTAGCAACATAGACATGGTTAACGCTGTATAACGACTTAGAGTTTATCTCGGAGGAGGAACGAAAGTGCATATCCGGTGCGATAACAATATCCGCCTTTCCACTTTCTAACCGTTCCCACGCCCCTGCAAGTACTTCAGTTAAAATAGAAAGTTGCGTTTCGGATTTTTCAGCTAATTTATCCACTAACGGGAATAAGTAATACGCAGGAACTAATGCTTCACAAACAATGGTAAGGTGAGTTTCCCAACCTTTAGCGAGCGCTTCTGCATCGGATGTCAATTTTTCTGCGGCTTCAAGTAATACTCGACCTCGTTCTAACAACATCCTACCGACATTCGTAAATTTTGTTCTATGTCCTGAACGATCAAATAGAATAACATCCAACTCTTCTTCTAACTTTTGCATGGTATAACTGAGTGCTGAGGGCACTCGGCCCAATTCGTCAGCAGCAGCAGCAAAGCTACCACGCCGGTCGATTGCATCCATCACCCTTAATGATTCAAGTGTTAATGCTCTCTCTTTACTCATGGGATATCTCTTTCAGGAAATTTGAATGAAGTAAACAGATTAACTGGCTAACAATTCAACGTCCAGCTATTTATGATAACTCTATAAATTTATCAATTTTTGTGTATTTTTGTCGAGCGAAGGAGGGTTAGCCACCATGATGACATTAAGGGCAGTTAAGCACTGTGGAAAGGCTGACTATGGCTGGTTACAGGCACGTTATGCGTTTTCCTTCGGCCATTATTTTGACCCTGATTTTATGGGGTTTAAGACACTAAGAGTACTCAATCAGGAAGTTATTGCGCCTGAAAGTGCGTTTCAGCCTAAAAGCTACCCACATGTCGATATTCTTAACTTTATACTACAAGGAAGTGCCGAATATCGCGATAGTTTAGGTAATAAAATCAATGTAAGTGAAGGCGAGTGTATTCGTTTCTCACCTCGTCCTGATTTAAGTTACAGTGAACATAATATGTGTCCATATAAGCCGTTAACTCGTTTGCAGTTATGGCTAAATGCTTGCCCACAGCAAGAGTACTATCCGGCCCAAAAAATTCAATTACCGCCTGATAGTAATATGTTAGTTGCTTCACCTGATGGCGAAAATGAGAGCATTCAATTACGTCAACAAATTTGGATTACACAGCTCAATATTACGCCTGAAAGTGCTCAACATATTAAGCTTAAGGGGAAAAATGCTTATCTCCAATCCATTCGTGGAGGAGCGACTCTCCAAGCAGAAAATGGCGAAACCATAGAAATGAGTTGTAATGATGGTGTATTTATTCAAAATGAAAATGCACTAACACTCTCATCATCAAAATCAATGCGCGCTTTACTCATTGACCTCGGTGCATGATCTTCAACGGGCCAAATGACCTTTTTGGCCCATACAAAAAGTGCACTATTTCTTAAAATCTCTCGGTTTTTGCGAAGATATTCTCAAATTTATGATCTGCCATACTCGGTATGTTGATAGGCTTATGATAGAGTCCAATCCATAGTCAGCCAAAATAAAAGAACTATTTTGGCTATTAAGCTTATGGTTTTAGGTCGAGAAGGTATTTTCGTGGCTTTATTCACTCAACAGCGACTCAATCAAATTTTTGCAAGTATCCTTGATGAGGTAGTGCCTCAAGATGAGCTAGCTAAGCGTTTTTCGGTATCAACCCGAACAATTCGCTCTGACATTAATGAGATAAATGCACTCATACAAAATTACAGCGCTCATATCCTCTATGAGCGAGGCCATGGTTACCGTTTAAAAGTCGATGATGAAGCGCTTTTTGCTAAACTTACCCAGCAAAACCAAGTCGAAAATAGTATTCCTCGTACCAGTAAAGAGCGTGTTGATGCGTTATTGCTAAAACTATTGATGCTCTCTTTACCCGTAAAATTGGACGATATCGCGGAAGAGTGGTTTATTAGCCGTGGAACGCTACAGCAAGATATGAGTGTTGTAAGAGAGCATCTACAAAAATACCAGATCTTATTAGAAAGCATTCCACATCAAGGGATCCGTCTTAACGGTAGTGAGTGGGCCATCCGAGCTTGCATGACCGAAACCCTATGGCGCCGCTTTTCACAGCAAATTAATCAAGACTTATCCATTTTCCAGCCTGAATGTTTAGATAACCTTGATTTGACCTATATCGATAAAGTTCTCCATAACAGTATGAACCGTTTTGATGTTCGTTTAAGTAATGAAGGGCATCTATATCTGGTATTTAATTGCGCTGTCACTATTTTGCGGATCACTCGAGGCCATGAACTCACATCTGTCGTTAAAGATCATGATAGTGAAGAGACGCTACGTAAAGCCTGTGAAGAAGTTTCGAAAGGGCTTATTTATTTTCTTGGCAGTGATCTATCAAGTGCAGAACTCAGCTATCTGCATGATCAAATCATCGCACAGCGCATTGGCCACCAAGATATTACTCAACAAAAAAATCATCATCATCATGAATTGGTTGAATATATTCTTAATTATATTAATGAATTATATAATTATGACTTACGTGATGATGAGAAACTCAAAAAGGATCTCAATACCCATATTGCGGCCCTGATGACACGTCTGCAATATCACATTATTACCCCTAACCCTTTGTTAAGTGATATCAAGCAATATTATCCTTTCGCCTATGATGTCACGCTCAGTGCACTGACCAGTGCAAGTAAGCAATTACTTCCTTATCCAATCAATGAAGATGAGCTTGGTTACCTTGCCGTTCACATTGGTGTTAGTTTGGAAAGGAATTATGGTGCCGGCTCTATTCGCCAGACAGAAGTGCTGGTTGTCACCGATGCGGGAAATTCCACATTTCGAGTCGTTGAATCAAAAATCATGCGTGAGTTTCCGCAACTCAAATTTAGCCGAGGGTTAACTCTACAAGAATATGAGTCATTAGATGAAGTCGAAGAAGACTTTGTGATCACCACCGTTCGTATTTCTGAAAAAAATAAACCCGTGATCAAGATAGCGCCATTTCCGACGCCTTATCAACTAGAGCAGATCGGCAAATTAGCCATGATAGATCAAACCCGCCCCTATATTATTGAGCGCTTCTTTGATGAACGCTACTTTATGGTGATTAATGACAAAATCAGCCAAGAAACATTATTCCAAACGGTTTGCCATAAATTACAACAAGATGGCTATGTGACTGCGGATTTTTATCCATCATTACAAGAGCGCGAATCGATTGTTTCTACATTATTAGGCGAAGGAATTGCGCTTCCTCATTCACTGGGATTATTGGCAAATAAAACGGTTGTCGTGACGATTGTTGCCCCTAAAGGTATTGAATGGAACAAAGAGACGAAAGAAAACGCCTATGTGGTTTTCCTATTGGCGATTAGCAAGGCTGACTATGAGGAGGCTATGGCGATTTATGATCTTTTCGTTACCTTCGTAAAAGAGAAAACCACCCGTAGGCTGATTACGGTTAAAAATTTCAATGAATTCCAAGTGATCGCTAAAGACAGTCTGGCGCGTATCTAGTGGTTTGCTCGATTTATCAATCACTTTGCCTATCTCACTGCGTATTAAACGATAGGCAAAAATTCAGTGTGATAAAACGGTAGCTTCCTACTCTCGAATCACAAGGGCCTCCGGTTGCCTGAAATGAGTTCAACATCTTTGTGGCTACAGCAACTTTTAACGCAGATCATCGCTCGCTTCCACTTGTTAGCGGAAAAGGGAAGAATCGACTATTTTGCGTGATCATAACCGCAATTCTGTTATTTTGTTTTTCACCAAAAATCGCCTGTTTCAGGGCTAATCTCTCTAAGTGGAAATGCTCAGTTCCCTTTTATACCTATTTCCACTTTTCGATTTCCACTTTATTTACAGCGGCTATTTCGCCTTTCCAGTTCTATCATTACATTGCTAATAATTTGAATTTCAAAAGATTTAATAAATAAATTACTTAGTTATGCCTATTTTAGACACTCCAATATTGAGTTATTTTCCATTTTATTTCCGGTTGGTTTAATTTTTATACGCATTACACTTATTTTCCCTTCCAATTTATTTCCACTTACAAGTGGAAATTCAATGTCTGCACAACTCCTATAGAACCGACTAAGGTATTCATCATGAAGGAACAAAGCGGTTTAATTGCATTATTACCTTGGATTTTAAACAGTTATGAGTGAATCAGTTGTCGTTTTCAAGATGTCGGAAGATAACCTCGATATCGATGAAGTAACACAGGAGCTGTTGGTCATCATTAGTGGCTGGCTTCAACAAGAAGATTGCTACACCACCGATGTACAACAACAGATGTTGGAGTCTCATCTGAGAGCCATGGTTGCGAGAGCAAAAACGGGTGAAGCGTTACCAGAAGTCGATATCAGTTTGTTCGATGAGATTTCGGCGCACTCGATAGCATTATCACAACGTGTTGTCGATGCACTTCCTGGATTAGCGCCAGAAGAGACATTTTTACTCTCTGTTCACTTTGAAGTTATCCGTTCGAATGATTAATTTTTGGGGAATATCACTATGAAACAAGTTGTTGTTGCTATCGGAGATCGTTTAGGGAAAGGCCAAAAAGTTGCCGCAGGTGTAGAGGCAGCAGGTGGCAAAGCGATTGTTGTGCCTGGCGTTGCCGCTGATATGAAGCTAGGTGATGTCATGAATGCCGAACACGCTGATTTGGGGATCTCGTTTTGTGGTAGTGGCGGCGCTGGAGCCATCACTGCACAAACCAAATATGGCTACAAAGCACGTTACGGTATGCGTTCAATTGAAGAAGGAGAAACCGCCATCGCAGAAGGCTGCACTGTATTAGGTTTCGGTTTTATGGATAAAGAAGAATTAGGTGAGCGCTTGGTTAAAGCTTATATCAAAAAATACGGCGACGCGTAATGAAGAAATCTATCGAAACGGTTGTGCGAGTCTCGGGGCAAGGTGACAGCAAGCAAAAAGCGATCGCTGATGCACTGAACTCGGTTCAACGCACGGTACTAAAAGAGAGCAATGACATAATCCTGCGAATCGAACCTAAGGATGTTGCCGTTGTAAGTGCACACTCGCACTCGCGGACAGAAAAATTTCTTTTCGTCTTTCTGCCGCGTAAACGTGAACATTTCCGTGTGGTGCTCGACGTTTCGCTAGATGTCACCCTACTTTCTGTCAACGAAATACCATTTACAGAACAATAAAAACAATTCAGGTCTGGAGGCATTTCTATGAGTGAAACTGCATCTTTCTTAGAAATATTGGGTATGTCCCTCATCATCGGCGGCCTATGTGGCTTTGGCCTTGGTGCAGGGGCTGCTCGTATGTTCCATGCCCCTACAGTGCAAGGAATGGGGGCATTCCGTACACTTGGGGAACTTAATGCCTGTGAAGGAGATCCCGCATCTCACTTCTCATTCGGTTTAGGATTCTTTTTCAACGCATGGGCATCATCCGTTGCCGCGGGTGCATTCACACAAGACGTTGATCACCGCATTATTCCTAACTGGGGGGCAGCCGCTTTATTATCCAAAAATCGTAATGTGGCTGAAACACTGCATAACCCGAAAAAAATGGCGATTGCCTGTACCGTGATCGGGGCCTTAGTCGTCGCGTTCTTAAATACGACCGCTTCTGCTGTTCCTGCTGCGCTGCAAACAACCGCAATTAATGTGTTAGTTCCTGCGGCAAACCTGTTGGTTAACACAGTGATGCCTGTGATTTTCTGGCTAGCCGCTATGGATGCAGGTCGACGCTCTGGCTTCTGGGCAACCCTTTTCGGTGGTTGTGCTCAGCTGATTATGGGAAATGCTATCCCAGGTTTAGTCCTCGGTATCCTGATCGGTAAAGGCGTTGATGATAACGGCTGGAACCGTGTGACACGTACAATGATGATCACTGTCGTATTGCTGTTTGTTTTGAGTGGCTTCTTCCGTGAATTTGACTTGAAGATGATCACCTCTTTCCATCTGGATAAACCTCTGTGGCTTGAATACATCCATGGACTATTGAGCGGGAAATAATCATGACAACTGAAATTAACAAACAAGATTTTTGGTACGCGGAGTGGTCCTTCCCAATCTTTGTCGGACTGTTATCTGCTGGAATTTTTGCCGGTACTCATATGTATGTTGTTTATGGGTTCGGGGCATTTAACGAAGTTGCGTTCGTGGCAATGTTAAAAGCCGGCTTAGATACGGGGGTTTACGGTGCGGTCGCCGCATTTGGTGCCAGCTTCCTATTTGCTCGTATTATCGAAGGTTCATTGGTTGGTATTTTAGATATTGGCGGTGCACTACAAACAGGGATAGGCCTCGGTGTTCCTGCACTGTTCCTTGCCGCCGGATGGGATATTTTAGTTACCAATTTCTGGATCTCACTGGTCACGGGTTTAGTGCTTGGTTTAATTATCGGTCTGATCATTATCTTTGCGCGTAAATTTACCATTGCACAAGCCAACTCCACCTTTGGTGCAGACATCATGATGGGGGCTGGTAATACCTCAGGTCGCTTCTTAGGGCCTTTGATTATCCTCGCCGCTATGGCTGCATCGATACCAATTGGTATTGGGTCACTAATTGGTTCATTGATCTTCTATGTATGGCAAAAACCCGTCGCAGGTGGCGCAATTTTAGGGGCAATGCTATTTGGGTATTTCTTCCCTCTTGCAGCCTAACCTCATGATAAAAAAGAAGGTAACTATGTATTCTCTAATCATCAAACAGGGTAAACGTATCGATGGAACACGCATTGATATTCTTATTAAAGATGGAAAAATCGAAGCTGCAGGCCCTGAGTTGGCCTGCAACCAACAAGCTGAAAAATGGATTGATCTGAAAGGAAAAATCTACGTCAGTGCCGGATGGATTGATTCACATGCTCACTGTTTTGTTGAGTCTCCTATCTATTTCGATCAACCAGATTTAGCCGGTGCTGCAGGAGGTGTTACTTCATTAGTTGATGCAGGCAGTGTTGGTGCTGATGATATCGACAAATTTTATCAATTAACCCAAAAAGCCCAAACCAACGTCTTTTCATTATTAAATATCTCTCGTATCGGTATTATCGCGCAAAATGAGTTATCAGATATGAAGAATATTGATGAAACCTGTTTTCAGCAAGCGATTGAGCGCCATGAGGGTTTTGTCGTTGGTATGAAGGCTCGCATGAGTAAAAGTGTTGTTGGTGATAACGGTATTGAACCGCTGCTTAAAGCGAAACAAATGCAGAAAAAACATCGACTGCCACTTATGGTACATATCGGTAATAACCCACCCAATATTGATGAAATTGCCGATCTCTTAACACGCGGCGATATTATTACTCACTGTTTCAACGGTAAACCGAATCAAATTCTCGGTAGTGATGGTAACTTAAAACCCTCTATTGCCCGAGCATTAGCTCGAGGAGTGATTTTGGATGTGGGTCATGGCGCTGAAAGCTTTAGTTTTAAAGTCGCCGAACAAGCCATGCGTATTGGTACCTACCCAGACATTATTAGTTCCGATATCTACCACCGTAACCGCGTTAATGGCCCTGTCTACAGCCTTGCATTTGTGATGACGAAATTCCTTTGCATGGGCTTTAGTGCTGAAAAAATAATTCGTTGTGTAACAGAAAAAGCTGCCGATTTATTAGCGCTTCCCGCAAAAGGTTACTTAAAACCTGGTTTTGATGCTGATATCACGCTATTTGACCTGAAAGAAGAACGCACAGAGCTGACGGATGCAGAAGGAGAATGTCGTACTGGCACTCATCGCTTTGTGCCTATAGCGGCAATTATTGGCGGAAAACATATTGTTCATGCAGAAGGTGAATCTGAATATGCAATCGATTTATGAGAAATATCAGCTAAGACATGTGATTAACGCCTCTGGCCGCATGACCATACTCGGCGTCTCTACGCCGAGTCCAGAAGTTGTCGAACGCGTAGCTTACGGCCTAAACCATTACTTTGAGATCAAAGATCTGGTTAATAAAACGGGCGATTATATTGCCAAATTGCTCAATGTCGAAAGCGCCGTTGTCGTCTCTTGTGCTTCAGCAGGGATAGCACAGGCGATTGCTGCGGTGATCGTGCGTGATGATGATGATTTACTGCTAAATCTGCACTCATCGTCAAAAAACGTACCACGGGAAATCATTTTACCGAAAGGCCATAATGTGAATTTCGGTGCGCCTGTCGATACTATGGTGGCACTAGGTGGTGGTAAGGTTATCGAAGCGGGCTTTGCCAATGAGTGCTCACCTACACAACTATCAGCTAAGGTAACGCCACAAACAGCAGCCATCCTCTATATTAAATCTCACCATACAGTTCAAAAAAGTATGCTCAGTGTTAGCGAAGCGGCTGCCGTTGCTCGCCAACACAATCTTCCTTTAATTGTTGATGCTGCTGCGGAAGAAGATCTCACCAGTTACTACCAATCCGGCGCTGATTTAGTTATTTACAGTGGCGCAAAGGCCATTGAAGGCCCTACAAGTGGGTTAGTGATCGGTAAAAAAACCTATGTGGAATGGGTAAAACGTCAGAGCCAAGGTATTGGCCGAGCCATGAAAGTCGGAAAAGAAGGGATTTTAGGCCTGACGCTCGCGATCGAGCAATATTTGACAGCCACTAAAGAAACTGGCGCGGAGATGGTTGAGCGCATGGGTGAATTTATCGAAGCACTCAATTCGCTGCCTGCCATTTCAGCACGTATCGTTTGGGATGCGGCTGGACGTGATATTGCACGTGCTGAAATTAGTTTCGATGAAAAAATGATAGGTAAAACAACTTACCAAATCATGAATGAATTAAAACAAGGGGATACGGCAATCTATTTCCGTGAATACAAAGCGAATGAAGGCAAAGTGGAAGCTGATATTCGTAGTGTTAGCAATGAGCAACTTAATACGATTGCTGAACGTATCCGATTGTTAGTTAAAGGAATGTAGTATGAAATTATCACCAAATTTTTATCAAGATCGGGTATGTTTAAATGTACTCTCAGGCAGCCATCAAAATGCCAAAGATATTTATGAAGCCGCGGAAACCTTTGTGGTCGTTGGCGTGCTCTCTAAAAATTACCCTGATTTAACCAGTGCCATTGCAGATATGCGCATCTATGCAAAAGAAACCAATAATGCGCTTTCTGTTGGTTTAGGGGCCGGTGACCCTAACCAATCCACAATGGTTTCGTTGATTTCAAAAGCGATCCAACCGCAACACGTTAACCAAGTCTTCACAGGCGCTCCAATTAGCCGCGCCCTGCTTGGGCAGGATGAAACCTTTGTCAATGCGCTGGTTTCACCAAGTGGAACAAAAGGCATGGTGAAAATATCAACGGGGCCATTAAGCTCCCAAGCACCTGATGGTATCGTGCCGGTAGAAACGGCGATTATGATGCTTAAAGACATGGGAGCTAGTTCAATCAAATTCTTTAATATGAAAGGGTTAACTTATATTGAAGAGTATAAAGTCGTTGCACAAGCCTGTGCCAAATTTGACTTTTCCCTTGAACCTACAGGGGGGATTGATTTGGAAAACTTTTCCCAAATTTTACAGATTGCATTAGATGCTGGTGTGAAAAAAATCATCCCTCATATCTATAGTTCAATCATTGATAAAGAGAGTGGAAATACACGTCCAGAAGATGTACGCCAACTGCTCACAATGGTTAAACAAGCACTAAAATAGCGTTAATCACTTTGCCTCAAAGAGTAGAGGGGGATATTTTCCCCTCTACAATAAACATCTATTATTTTGTCTATCATAAAGAATAAAATTCATATCCATAGCTCCCCCTATTAATCGCCCATAACTATGTTGACTGGTATATCGCTTTTCCACCGGAACCAAAATCAGACCGATAATTTTTTATCTCGCTCATTTTTCTAATAAAGTAATGAGTATCCTTATTCGCAAAAAATTCTATTAATTTTTTACTGTAATAGACTATATCTAAATTAAAGAGTTTCTTTTCATCATGATAGTTGCGTATTTTTCTTTCTGTATCATTAATAATGACTGGCTCACCTATTTATTACTTCTTAAACAAACGACACTTTTAAATTCCATCTAACTGACTTAATCCCCATTTATGACTAAATATACTATTTTCTACTCATCACTTTTCCAGCATTACTTTATCTTTAATAGTGATAACGTTTTTATTATTTTTAAAGCGCTCAACTTACACATTATAAAAAGGCAAAAAAAGAAATACACAAAGCAAAAATATAGCTTATTTGACGGGCAATACGCTATTATATATGAGTTATTTAATTAGCTATTCATATGCAAATTTTTTCACTGGGTATTTGCGCTTAAGCTCTTTCGATAATATCGTTGCTTTTCTTAGTTCATCAATGGTCATCTGTTTTTCCATGTTATTTAACGTATCCTCATCGTATTTAACGGAATAAGCAGCTATCGAATACCATGCGTAACCTGTAACTTTATCTCCCATGTTAAAAGTTTGTCGCCCCAATTCTGTTTGAGCGCGCTCATTTCCTTGTTCCGCCGAGGCTTTCAATAGTAATAATGCTTTTTGCGGATCTTTTTTAAGATAGCTCCCAGTTAGATAATGTTCAGCAAGATGTTTTTGTGCAACGGGGTCATTTTGAGCGGCTGATTTGTTTAAATATTCAATGCTGAGGCGTTTCATATTGACCTTATTTTTAACATTAGCCATCCAATAATCGTTTTCACTGGTGATATATTGCGCAATAGCATCCCCATGATCTGCCGCCTTTTTATGCCATTCAAATGCCATATCTCTATCACGCTGAATATGAACGGTATCCTTTTCATACATGTTACCTAGCTGATACTGCGCCTCAGCATTCCCAGTATCTGCCAGTTTATTGGTTTTAATAAACAGCTTAGAGGGTTCTCTTAATTTTTGCCCTTCCATTAATGGCTTATAATTAGGCGATAATAACGGAACGATAACATTGACTTCTTCGTCAGGCTTTAGCCAATGACGATTCACATTAGAAGGATAATTATTGAATATGGGGGCAGATGTACTTGATACACTTTGATAATGCTTATCACTATTATTTTTTAATTTAATTAGAAATAAATAGTTATGAGCAATTTCATTGAGCTTCATCATCCATTCATCATTGACGTCTAATCCAAATTCATCGTTACCATTTGCATGAAGTGATAATGTCTTTGGTGATGAACTTCCCCCTAAATCAATCGACGTTTCAAGCACAAGGAAATCTCGCCCATCAATCATTGAACAGTCAATAAATTTAGTATTTTCTAATTCTGTGACTTGTTCTTTTAATAAATTAACATTATCGCAACTTTCAATTATTGAAAAAAGATTAATTTTTTGTGTTGTCGCTTTTTCATTTATTATTGATTCTATATCAATTGGCTTATAATCAAGTAAATAAGCATTCGCGTCTATCACTATAAGACTTAGAAATAAAGCGAGATATTTCATTGTATAAACTCTCTTTTAGAATGGGATATTTCTCTTATCGGACTTCATTATATGGTATTACCAATATTATTCGAATACGATAATTTACTATAAAAATTTGGTATGCATGACACCCTATAAAAACGTACCAATGAAAAAAGATGCAGCCTTTAGGCCCCCAAAAGATAGGCACTATCGCATATGAGTATAAAAAATGCCCCACCGTACTCATGCACGTTGGGGCGTTTATTTGAGGAGTCGGCCGATAAGCCGGGTTCTGTCGTGGACAACCATTCATCTAGGCCAGCACTTGCGCACTGGCTCCAGCAACCTACCCGAGTTCAATGCGGGCCGCATCATATGAACCCCTATTTGGTCTTGCTCCGGGTGGAGTTTACCGTGCCACGGACTGTTACCAGCCGCGCGGTGCGCTCTTACCGCACCCTTTCACCCTTACCTGAGCCTGTAAACAGGCCATCGGCGGTTTGCTCTCTGTTGCACTAGTCGTAGGCTTGCGCCTCCCAGACGTTATCTGGCACCCTGCCCTGTGGAGCCCGGACTTTCCTCCCCTCTACCCGTCTCCCAAAGGACAACGATAAAGCAGCGGTTGTCTAGCCAACTCCGAGGCGGATTATAGGCACTTTATCTATTCATGTATAGGGGTTTGTACCGTTATTCCTCGTCACTTGATTGTTCAAGCATCAATTTATATAAGCGGTTCTTTTTCACCCCGTATATTTCGGCGGTAATCGCAGCCGCTTTTTTCGGTGGCAACTCTTGCTGTAATAAGTTTAAGGTACGGATCACTTCCGGTGAAATATCATCCTCATCTAGATTCGCTTTATAGCCTTCAACAACCAGCACCATTTCGCCTCGATGACGGTTTTCATCTTCTTTAACCCACGCTAATAATTCACCGACAGGACGCCCTTCGATTGACTCCCAAGTCTTGGTTATTTCACGAGCAAGTACAACATGCCGTTCTGGCCCCCACACTTCAACCATGTCTGCTAAACTATCGAGTAAGCGATGTGTTGACTCATAAAAAATTAATGTGCGAGTTTCTCGTTCAAGTGCTTTAAGGGCGTCTTTACGACCTTTACTTTTGGCGGGTAAAAAACCTTCATAGCAAAAACGGTCAGAAGGTAACCCCGCAGCACTGAGAGCAGTGATAGCGGCGCATGCTCCCGGTAATGGAACAACGCGGATCCCGGCTTCACGGCAGCGAGTGACTAAATGATAACCAGGATCGTTAATTAAAGGTGTACCTGCATCGGAAACTAATGCGATACTATCACCCTGTTGAAGTCTGCTAATTAATTGATCTGCCTTCTGCTGTTCATTATGATCATGTAAGGCAAACATGCGTGCATTAATGGCAAAATTCTGCAACAGCATTCCTGAATGCCGTGTGTCTTCTGCAGCGACAAGGTCAACATGTTTAAGAACATCCAGCGCACGTTGCGTGATATCGCCCATATTACCGATAGGGGTAGGCACAATATACAGCGTGGATGCCATAACCACTGCTTGATTAGGTTGATTCATTGTTTCATCCGAATAGCCGGTTTAAAATTAAGCAACTGAAAATACACCACTGGATACAGTATGCGTCCTTCAATTTTTTTGCATGTAAAAAAAGGGTTAATCTGCACGGCAATGCTATCTGCTTTAGTGTTGTCAGGCTGTCAACTCACAGGGGATAACAGAGCACCGATCACCCCAACGACACCTGAGCAAATCAGCTCTGAAGTCAGTCGTTATCAGTCTATCATTGATTCTGCACAAGGTAAGCCTTCCGTTGAGGCTTTACGTGCCTATATCAGCCAAGAGCCATTGCTAACAGAACAAGCTGCTCATCAGGCAAATATCGATGGTACGTGGCAAATGTTAACACAAATGACACCTAATCAGGTGGAGGGAATTGGAGTCGAAGAAAATACCCTCGCTGGATGGGTTGATTTGTTGGATATCTACCTCAATAACCGTGACGATATTGATGCACTACGTGCCGGTATTAATGACTGGAAAATCCGTTATGCGGATCACCCAGCGGTAAAAACCCCACCAAATCAACTTACTCAGTCATTGCAACCACCAGTTGGAACCTCACCAAAAATTGCGCTTTTCCTTCCTATGAGCGGTCAAGGGAAAGTCTTTGGTGAAGCTATTATGCGGGGCTTTATGGATGCACAAAAAGGCTTACCACAAGCACCTGTGGCAACCAGCAATAGTGCACCAGTAGCAACACCTGAGGCAAATAGCGGTAATGATGTATTAGAGCAAATCTATGCGGAAGTTGCAGCGACCACAGGTAATAGTAGCCCAAGCAGTGAGTCTGAAGTGGTCAATCCTTCGTTGAACATTGCGCCCGCGCCAACCAATACCCAAAGTGTCAAAGTCTTTGATACGAATGGGAAGTCACTGCCTCAGTTACTGCAACAAGCACAAAGTGAAGGCTTCACGTTAGTGGTTGGTCCACTATTGAAACCTGAAGTACAAGCGATTGCGCAAGCAGGATCGCCATTAAGTGTATTGGCACTGAATGAATTAGATGCCGATAAGCTACAGCCACGCCCAAATCTTTGCTATTTTTCCTTGTCGCCAGAAGATGAGGCCAAAAATGCTGCTGCACATATGATGGCCGATGGGAAACGTGCTCCATTGCTTCTCGTTCCTTCAAATGCCTTTGGTGAGCGTATTGCTAAAGCATTCGCTGAAGAGTGGCAATCAAAAGGTGGCGCAACCGTACTCAAACAGTCCTTTGGATCTACTGCATCGCTCAAAGAGTCGATAAACCGCGGTGCGGGTATTCGCATGACAGGTATACCTGTTATTGTTAATCAGCAAGTGGCGGCAAAATCAATCGATGGACAAAATTATCCTGAGCTTACTCAGCCTGAGCCGCAAGTAAGTTCAGCGAGTGCCGTTGATGCGGTCTATATTGTGGCGACTCGTGATGAATTAACTTTAATCAAACCAATGATTGAAATGGCGATTAGTAGCCGCCAACGCCCTGCGCTCTATGCTAGCTCACGCAGTAACCAAGCAGGTAATGGCGCTGATTTCCGTTTCGAAATGGAAGGGGTTAAATTCAGTGATATTCCATTGTTAGCGGGTGCAAATAATAATTTGCGCAAACAAGCTCAACAAAAGCTCAACAATGACTATTCCCTATTACGTCTTTATGCGTTAGGGGTCGATGCTTGGGCACTCGCGAATAACTATGATCAATTACAACACAATGCTCAATTCCGCTTACAAGGTGCATCTGGTGCCTTAAGTGTCGATAAAAACTGTGTTGTATACCGCGATCTTCCTTGGTTGCAATTCAATCAAGGGCAAATCAAATTGGCAAAATAAATTTTGTCGCGCAATTAGGATAATTGCCAAACTTTAAGACAAGGACGTCATGCAACCTCTCAAAAAAACATTAAAATGGTTAACTGGCCGGTACTATGAAAATCGGGTACTGGCTTTCCTGCAACAACAGGGGTTAACATTTATTGAACGAAATGCCAGAAATCGCCATGGTGAAATTGATCTTATCATGCGTGATAGCACTGGTTGGGTATTTGTTGAAGTACGTTTTCGCCAAGATAAGCAATATGGTGGAGCACTGTTATCAATTGATCGGTGCAAACGCAGAAAACTGATTGCCACCGCTAAATATTGGCTTGCCGAAAAACAAGAAAGCTTCGAAACTACCGCATGTCGTTTTGATATCTGTGCGATTACTGGTCGTCAGTTTGAATGGATACAGAATGCCTTTAACGATAGTGAACATGTTGGTTAATTTCACAGGAAAATAAGCAAGTGCTGGATAGAATTAAAGTCTGTTTTACAGAAAGTATTCAAACTCAGATAGCAGCGGCAGAAGCATTGCCGGATGCAATATCACGGGCAGCAATGATGATGGTTCAATCACTGCTAAATGGTAATAAAATTTTGTGCTGTGGAAATGGTGCTTCAGCGGCAACAGCACAACGTTTTGCCGCGAGTATGATCCATCGGTTTGAAACTGAGCGTCCGAGTCTTCCCGCACTCGCACTAAATACGGACAATGCCGTTTTAACCGCGATTTCTGGTAGCAAACAACCAACTGAAATATATGCTAAACAAGTGAGAGCACTGGGTCAGCATGGTGATGTTTTAATGGCTATCTCAACACATGGAAATAGTAGCGATATTATCAAAGCGGTTGAAGCTGCTGTGACGCGGGATATGACGATTGTAGCACTGACGGGTTATGATGGTGGCGAGCTAGCTGGCCTCTTAGGCCCTCAAGATGTGGAAATACGCATTCCATCACAACGTAGTGTCAGGATCCAAGAGGTCCACCTTCTTACCGTGAATTGTCTTTGTGATCTCATCGATAATACACTTTTCCCCCATCAGGATGATTAAGGAGCAAAAATGCGATTACTCCCAATAGTAGCCATTGTTGTCAGCATGACAATGCTACAAGGCTGTATTGGCGCTGCCGTTGTTGGTTCAGCGGCGGTTGCCACCAAAAGTGCGACAGATCCTCGTACGGTCGGTCAGCAAGTTGATGATGGCACGTTAGAAGCTCGTGTCAGTGGTCAACTCAACAAAGATAAAGACATTACAGGCAAAGCGCGCATTATTGCGACAGCATATAAGGGAAATGTTCTGCTAACCGGCCAAAGTCCTGATATGTCATGGGCTGAGCGAGCGAAGCAGATAGCAGCAAATGTCGAGGGAACCAATGCGGTTTATAATGAGGTTCGCCAAGGAGAGCCCGTTACTTTAGGAACAGCGTCAAAAGATACTTGGCTCACAACCAAAATCAAATCCAAAATTCTCACTAGCGATGCAGTGAAGTCCTCCAGTGTGAAAGTGATTACTGAAAATGGTGAAGTATTCTTGCTAGGTGTTTTAACTAAGCAAGAAGGTGATGCTGCTGCAAAAATTGCCAGTGAAACAGATGGTGTCCGTCGTGTCACGACCGCTTTTACCTATCTCAATTAATCATAAACAATAATATATTGTTATAAAAACAAAAGTCATGAGTAAAAATTCATGACTTTTTTATTTGGTCGGACCAATAGCGTTGCTTTTCAGATAATTCCTACCTCCAAGAAGGTACATCTGATTCAAGATCCAAGCCTGCCGCTTTAACACATAAGAAGAAGGTGATTCTACCTTAAATCGATGAGGATTTGGTAGAACTGCTGCTAATAGTGCAGCTTCCTCCATAGTTAATTGATTTGCTGACTTTTTAAAGAATTTTTTTGATGCCTCTTCAACCCCAAAAACCCCATCACCAAACTCAACTATGTTTAAATAAACAGTAATGATTCGTGTTTTAGACCACATAACTTCCATAATAGGAGTCATCGTTGCTTCAAGCCCTTTTCTTATCCAACTTCTCCCATTCCATAACCAAAGGTTTTTTACTGTTTGTTGAGAGATAGTTGACGCGCCTTGAATCGTCTTTTTTTTACTCATATTATGCTTATAAGCCCTCTCTATCGCTTCGAGATCAAAACCCCAGTGATGAGGAAAATTTTGATCTTCGGCGGCTATTACCGCCAAATACAGATAGGGAGAAATGTGATTTTCATCAACCCACTCAGAATGAGAAACATAAGAAAAGTTTAAGTTTATCCATGCAGATATTTGCTTTTCTATCATGACGGCAGAAAATGGCACTGGTAAGAACTTAAATGCAATCACAGTCAAAAACCAAAAAGCGGCTAATGAAAGAAAAACTTTCCTTAACCAGCGCCATAATAGAGAAATTTTCACTCTCATTTAGTTGATCATGCCATTTCTAATACTTTCTCAACGAGCTTATTAATACCGATTTCAGCCTCTGAGATCGATTGAGCCAGCATATAAGCAGGTGTTGTAACGACTTTGTTAGCATGATCGACCACAATATTATCGACAGTACAGGTAATGTGCTTACCTCCCATCTTTTCAATGTGGGCAATCGTTTCCTTATCGTTACCAATTGTTAATTCAACTGATGTATTTAAAAGCTTAGGAAGCATAACGGGCGCAATACATATTAGGCCTAATGGCTTTTTCTGTTGGTGCATTTGTTGGACTAAACTTAATAGTTCTTTATTAATTTCACAGTCACTTCCTTTAACCGCGAAATCACATAAATTCTTTGCTGCACCAAAACCACCAGGAATTATGAGGGCATCTAGCTTATTTGCATCCGCAGAGGATAAAGGCGCTATTTTCCCACGAGAAATTCTTGCAGCCTCCTCCATTTGATTGCGTTTTTCTGTTTTTACTTCACCAGTAATATGATTTATAACAGTAGGTTGATCTTCATCTGGTGCAAAAAAGTGGACTTCGACATTTTTTTTACTTAAAGCTAGCATAGTTAATACTGACTCATGGATCTCGCTTCCATCAAAAACACCACATCCACTTAAAATAACCGCAATTGATTTCATATCTCGCTCCATTTGTAGTAAATTATCACTGAACCGCAAAAAGGGAATAAACATCAATCTTCATCACAGATTTTAATGAATCTTGTAACAAATTCGCTAATATTTGGTATCTTGGTATTATTCTCTTAAGCAGTAAACAGATTCTAAAGGTCTGCCCAAAAAGAAAACCATAGGTAGATCAACGATTTCCCTGGTGTTGGCGCAGTATTCGCGCACCCCAACTTCGGTTGGGGTTATTTTTTTGCACGCCCGTCAACGTAGTTTCTCAAAGTTTCTATATCCGACTTCCAATCCTGTTTTAACTCATCCACCCACTCTTGTACATTATCCCACCAAGCAGGTAGTTCAGGTGATTGAATTTGTTGTGCAATTTTTTGCAAATTTTTCAATCCTACAGAGCCTGCGGCCCCTTTAATTTTATGCGCTTCTTCGACGATACCTTTCTGATCTTTTGCCACCATATTGGAATCTAAAATCGCTAAATAGCTTGGTAGCATTTTTTCAAAGACTTCGAGGCCGTCATAAATAACTTGCGGGCCAACCAACTCCATATACTGTTCCAGCATCTCACAATCTAGCACGGACTCATCAGTATCGCCGCAAACGCTTTGTATGCCCTTCTGAGGCGTTTCATTCGCATGCTCACCCCAGAACTGCTCAATGACCTGTTTAAGGGCTGAGACGGCCAATGGCTTGCTTAATACGCCATCCATGCCTGCATCGAAATACTCTTTCTTATCTTTCAAAACATTCGCCGTCAGTGCGATTAATGGAGGGAGATCCTCTTTCTGGTAGCGTTGATTCAATTCACGAGCAATATCAATTCCCGTCATATCTGGCAGTTGAATATCTAGTAGCACTAAATCGTATTCACCAGGAGCGAACATCGCTAATGCCTCTTTACCGTTCATGGCAACATCAACGGTATTTCCTAATTTCTCCAGCACAGAGCAGGCTACGACGACATTTAGCTCAATATCTTCCACAAGCAAGATATGTAAAGCAGGTAGTGGATACTCATCGTCATTGACTTGTGAATCAATCACTTCTTCTTCAATAACAGGTGCTACAATGGATAGCGTAAAAATTGAGCCTTGCCCAATTTCACTTTCAACTTGAATATCCCCGCCCATATTTTGTGCGAGGCGACGTGATACCGACAGCCCGATCCCTGTGCCTGTTGCGGGTTTGCCACCCGCACTGTCTGTTACTTGGTAATACATCGCAAAAATTTTATCTAGCTCATCTTTCGGAATACCAATACCGCTATCTTGAACACGGAAGAATAGCTTATCTTCCCCTTCTCGCCAGATACTCAATTTAACTTCACCTTGCTGAGTGAACTTGACGGCGTTTCCAATGAGATTCCAGAGAATTTGACGAAGTCGGGTACCATCTGTCAGCACTTTTTCAGGCAGTCCAGCCGCCACATCCATGACAAATTTCAACCCTTTCGGTTGAACTAAAAGACCACTGAGATTTTCTAAGTCATTGACAAATTGAGGTAAAGCAACAGGTTGATTATCTAATTGAACTTTACGACGTTCTATCTTATCCATTTCGATCACGTCATTGAAAATGTTCCCTAATGTGACCGCACTAACATGGATGGTTTTCAGATAATTCATTTGTTCCACCGTTAGGTCTGTGTCTAACAGAATACGGCTTAGCCCGACAATACCATTGAGCGGTGTGCGAAGTTCGTGGCTAATTGTTGAAATAAATGTCGTTTTATCGCGGCTTGCGTTCTCCAATGCCTCTTGATAGCGCTTACGCTCTGTAATATCACGCCCAAAGCCCATTAGACCATGTCGCTTACCAACCCGATCATAAAACGGCACTTTACGTAGCTCAAAACACGCTTTTCGCCCATCCGGATAAACGAGCCACTGTTCATAGGTGAGAGAAACATTGTGGCGGAATACCTTTTCGTCGGTTTCCATCACCTTAGAGGCGATTTCAACATCATAAATATCTAACGGGGTTAACCCAACAAGGTGTTTTTCACTCTTACCTGTTAACAGCTCCATTGCCCGGTTACACCCTGAAAACTCATTGTTTTCATTACGGTAATAGACCAAATCTGGCGATGCATCAAGAAACGAACGTAATAATGTGGACTGCTGCTCAAGCTCAATTTGTGTTTGCTCGCGGTGTTTCATTTCTTGTTTTAATTGCTCAAGCAATTCAAGATGCGCGCTTTCCGCTTTTTCCCGCTCAATAATTTCCTGATTAAGCTGCTCTATGTTGCCTTGCAATTGCGTATTAAGTTCAGCATCGCGCTTACGCATCACTTCCAGCTTATCGACCATGCGAGAAAGGCGCTGCCGAGACTCTTCAAGTTGTTCAACCACCACCGATAAAAAATAGACAGCTAATGGTGTAATAATTAAACCAAAGAAAATAGAGCCAACCAAATCAAGGCTATCAACTTGACCACGCAATACAATTGTCACCGCCATTTGCATTATCATTGCGAGAACAACCAATGCAGATGCGAGTAAGAGCGAAAACCGGACGAGTCCGAGCTTCATCATTAAATCGACATAATATTGCGCAAGACCGCGAAGTACTTTCATAACCACCCCTTAATATGATACTCATTGAATCATATATCAAATAAGGCAAATCCGAGTCATTGTTGATAAGAAATGTCGATCCTGCTCATCAATAAAAGGGATTTTTTGTTACTCATACGATTACCACCCCTCTTTATTCACGGTCTTTATGCTCGATACCTTATTATTCAAAAATAAAATAATACGCGATATTCTTTAATTGAAGCACGTTCCTTATCTAAAATACACTTTATTTTTCAAAAATATAAGCATTTATAATAACAAACAACTACATTATTAATTTTATAAAACAACAAAAAACAGAATAAAAAACCAGCCTAACTCTTAAACTAAAAACATTTAATTATTTAATAAGTAAAACTCGATAGAGTTAGCGCAAAAAAAATCAATTTATTGGTGATGTATATCACAGTATTTACAAAAACAAGACATGCATCACAAAAGCATTTTTGATAAGTTTTTCTTTCTTTATCAAATAAATAACATTATTTTATCTTGCAAATAATGCTTATTACGCACTATTTGACCTAGAAAAAGAATCTCGCTAAGTTAAAACCTGACCGTGTACCGCCCTCTCTGCTGATGACGTATACATAACAATTACTCCCATACACTGTTTATTTTTTATTAAGAATAGAAACAGCGACTCATTGGCGCTGTTGTTTGGTGTGCTCAAAAGATAACCAGCAAAAAAGATGAGTAAATGAATGAATTAACCTAAAGCAATAAGCCAGAGTAATAAATAGAAGAAACCAAGATAACCCATTGAATTTATTTACAGTGAAGAGCAAAGAAGTACGCCAATACAGTTGTAGTTAAAACCTCTACGGTAGCTATTTCCTAGATATTTCACGCTACAACTAGGCATAAAGAACCGGTTCCCTGAAAGTAGAGCAACACTCTCTATTCAGCGGAAAAAACATAGCAATAACGTTGTAGTACGAAAGACGACGGAGAATCTATGCTGTACGATAAAAGATTAGAGAAAGACAACTGTGGCTTTGGCCTGATTGCCCATATCGAAGGTGAACCTAGCCATAAAATCGTCAGAACCGCTATCCATGCACTCGCCAGAATGCAGCATCGCGGTGCAATCCTCGCTGATGGAAAAACAGGCGATGGTTGCGGCTTATTGTTACAGAAACCTGACCGCTTTTTCCATTTAGTGGCACAAGAGCAAGGGTGGCGTTTAGCACGTAACTATGCCGTTGGGATGATCTTTCTAAGTCAAGATGAAACCATTGCAGCAGATTGCCGACGTATTATTGAAGAAGAGATCTTAGATGAAACCTTAGCGATTGTTGGGTGGCGTGAAGTTCCTATTAACCGTGAAATTCTTGGCAGCATTGCACTTTCTAGCCTCCCGAAAATTGAGCAGCTATTTATCAATGCCCCTGCCGGCTGGCGACCACGAGACCTTGAAAGACGCTTATTCGTTGCCCGTCGTCGTATCGAAAAACGTATTCATGACGATGATTTTTATATCTGTAGCCTATCTAACCTTGTCACCATTTATAAAGGGTTATGTATGGCAACGGATCTGCCCCGTTTTTACCCTGATCTCGCCGACTTACGAATGGAATCTGCTATCTGCCTTTTCCACCAGCGCTTTTCAACCAATACCGTACCACGTTGGCCACTGGCCCAGCCATTTCGCTATTTAGCGCATAACGGGGAAATTAATACCATTACAGGCAACCGCCAATGGGCGCGGGCGCGCTCATACAAGTTTCGTACCCCTCTGATCCCCGATTTGCAAACAGCGGCACCTTTTGTCAATGAAACCGGATCAGATTCAAGCTCTCTCGACAATATGCTCGAATTATTGCTCAATGGAGGGATGGATCTTATTCGAGCGATCCGTTTACTTGTTCCCCCCGCTTGGCAAAATAACCCCGACATGGATGAAGATCTCAAAGCCTTTTTTGACTTCAACTCCATGCATATGGAGCCTTGGGATGGCCCAGCAGGTTTAGTCATGTCTGATGGCCGTTATGCTGCTTGTAACCTAGATAGAAATGGCCTACGCCCAGCCCGTTATGTGATTACCAAAGATAAGCTCATTACATGCGCTTCTGAAGTTGGCATTTGGGATTATCAACCTGATGAGGTGGTTGAAAAAGGCCGTGTTGGCCCCGGTGAGCTAATGCTAATCGACACCCAAGAGGGGCGTATTTTGCACAGTGCGGAAATGGATAATGACCTAAAGAGTCGTCATCCGTACAAAGAGTGGCTTGAAAAAAACGTTATTCGGTTAACGCCATTTGAAGCCATGGAGCAAGCGCAAGATGCGGTAGGGCAACGCTCCATGGACAACCAAACCCTTGCCTCATATCAAAAGCAATTTGCTTACAGCAGCGAAGAGTTAGAGCAAGTTATCCGAGTCCTTGGTGAAAATGGCCAAGAAGCCACAGGGTCAATGGGGGATGACACCCCATTTGCCGTGCTTTCACAGCGTCCACGCATTCTTTATGATTACTTTCGCCAGTCATTTGCACAAGTCACTAACCCCCCTATCGATCCACTTAGGGAAGCACATGTGATGTCACTTGCCACCTGTATTGGGCGAGAAATGAATGTGTTTTGTGAAGCGGAAGGGCAAGCGCATCGGCTCAGTTTTAAATCCCCTATTTTGCTCTATTCTGATTTCCAGCAATTATGCCAACAAGATAGTCGCTACTATCAAACAGCCACTGTCGATATTACCTATCCACCTTCTGTTTATTCATTAAAACAAGCGATTGAAAATCTGTGCCAAGAAGCACAGCAAAAAGTGCGTGATGGCGCCGTATTATTAGTGCTTTCTGACCGTAATATTTCACCAGAGCGCTTGCCTATTCCTGCCGCAATGGCCGTAGGTGCCGTCCAGCACTGTTTAGTTGAAAACCATTTACGTTGCGATGCTAACTTAATTGTCGAAACAGCCAGCGCCAGAGACCCACACCACTTTGCGGTGTTATTAGGTTTTGGAGCAACGGCTATCTACCCTTACTTAGCCTATGAATCACTCGCAGCAATGGCGGAAAAACAGCTGTTTGATAAGCCTCTTGGTAACGTTTTGCTGAATTACCGCAATGGTATTAATAAGGGGCTATATAAGATCATGTCGAAAATGGGGATTTCGACAGTGGCCTCATATCGCTGTTCAAAATTGTTTGAAGCCGTTGGCTTACATGAAGAAGTCACCCAACTGTGCTTTGACGGTGTAGTCAGTCGAGTTAGTGGAGCTAACTTTAGTGACTTTGAATTAGACCTATTTAATTTATCCCGTAAAGCATGGCTACCGCGTCTACCTATAGAGCAAGGCGGTTTACTCAAATATATGCACAATGGTGAGTACCATGCCTACAACCCTGATGTGGTAAAAACCTTACAGCAAGCCGTCCACAGTGGTGACTACAATGATTATCTAAAATATGCGCAACTGGTGAATAATCGCCCAGTCACGACGTTCCGTGATTTACTCGCCTTAAAATTTTCAGATAATGGAATTTCGCTGGACGATGTAGAGCCTGAAGAAGCGCTATTTTCACGTTTTGATACCGCTGCAATGTCGATTGGGGCATTAAGCCCAGAAGCACATGAAGCGTTAGCCATCGCAATGAACACGCTCGGTGGTTTTTCCAATTCAGGCGAAGGTGGAGAAGACCCCGCACGCTACGGTACACAAAAACGTTCACGTATCAAACAAGTCGCTTCTGGGCGTTTCGGCGTCACTCCGGCTTATTTAGTCAATGCTGATGTCATTCAAATCAAGGTGGCTCAAGGTGCGAAACCGGGTGAAGGTGGGCAATTACCGGGAGACAAGGTCACCCCGTATATTGCACGTTTACGTTATTCCGTGCCCGGCGTCACCTTAATTTCACCACCACCACATCACGATATTTATTCAATTGAAGATTTGGCACAGCTTATTTTTGACCTCAAACAAGTCAACCCTCACGCTCTTATTTCCGTCAAACTGGTATCTGAGCCGGGTGTTGGCACTATAGCGACAGGGGTTGCAAAGGCATATGCTGATTTGATCACCGTCGCAGGTTATGATGGCGGAACTGGAGCGAGTCCAATTACCTCGGTTAAATACGCTGGGTGCCCATGGGAGCTTGGCCTTGTAGAAACGCAGCAAGCTCTTGTCGCCAATGGGTTACGTCATAAAATTCGGCTACAAACAGATGGCGGCCTAAAAACGGGCCTTGATATCATCAAAGCCGCTATATTAGGCGCCGAAAGCTTTGGTTTCGGCACAGGCCCCATGGTTGCATTAGGTTGCAAATACTTACGCATATGCCATCTCAATAACTGTGCAACCGGTGTTGCAACACAAGATGATTCCCTGAGGCAACATCACTATCATGGGTTACCTGAGCGGGTGATTAATTACTTTCGATTTATTGCAAGGGAAACCCGCGAGCTAATGGCGGCATTGGGTGTGACTAAACTGACTGATTTAATTGGTCGCACAGATTTACTTGAAATTATTGAAGGTACTACGGCAAAACAGAGCAAAATTAACTTGCAAAGCCTATTAGCGACGAGCGTACCACAGGCTGGCACAGCGGTGTTTTGTACTGAAAAGAACCCTTCTTTTGATGAAGGTTTATTAAACCAACGTATTTTACGTGATGCAGAGCCTTATTTAGCCCAAAAACAATCAAAAACCTTTTTCTACGATATCATGAATACCGATCGTTCCGTTGGTGCCGCACTCTCTGGTGAAATTGCTCGTCGTTTTGGTGACCAAGGCTTTGCAGCAACACCGTTACAACTCTATTTTACAGGAACAGCGGGGCAGAGCTTTGGCGTGTGGAATGCAGGTGGTGTCGAGTTGATTTTAACGGGTGATGCTAATGATTATGTTGGCAAAGGCATGACGGGAGGGATTATCGCGATCCGTCCACCGGTAGGCTCTTCCTTTGCAACACATAAAACCACCATCGCGGGTAACACCTGTTTATATGGCGCCACAGGCGGTAAACTCTATGCAGCGGGTCTAGCTGGTGAACGTTTTGCGGTACGTAATTCAGGTGCAACCGCCGTCATTGAGGGGATTGGTGATAATGGTTGCGAATATATGACAGGTGGGATCGTCTGTGTGCTTGGTAATACAGGGATCAATTTTGGGGCTGGTATGACAGGCGGATTCGCTTATGTTCTTGACGAAGAAGATAACTTTTCACGTCGAGTTAACAATGAAATGGTTGAGTTGCTATCCGTCAATGAGTTGCCTATCCACGCAGAGCATTTACGTGGGCTCATCACTGAACATGTCCGCTTAACACATTCATCCCGTGGCGAAGCTATCTTAGCTGATTGGGAGTACTGGGTAAGCCGTTTTGCATTGGTGAAGCCCAAATCCAGTGACATCAATGCGCTCTTAGGCCATCGTAGCCGTTCAGCAGCCGAATTACGCGTCCAAGCACAGTAAGGAGAGAAAAATGAGCCAGAATGTTTATCAATTTATCGACTTACAGCGTGTTGACCCGCCGAAGAAAACATTAAATGTTCGTAAGATTGAATTTGTGGAAATCTATGAACCTTTTAGCGCGATCCAAGCACAAACACAGGCAGATCGCTGCCTTTCATGCGGCAACCCATACTGTGAATGGAAATGCCCTGTACACAACTATATCCCTAATTGGTTAAAACTAGCGAATGAAGGGCGTATTATTGAAGCCGCTGAGCTTTCTCATCAAACCAACAGCCTGCCTGAGGTATGTGGTCGAGTGTGTCCTCAAGATCGCCTATGTGAAGGCGCATGTACCCTAAACGATGAGTTTGGTGCTGTCACTATCGGTAATATTGAGCGTTATATTAATGACACTGCCTTTGCAATGGGCTGGCGTCCCGATCTTTCCCATGTTGTGCCAGTCAATAAACGTGTTGCAATTATCGGGGCTGGCCCTGCTGGTCTCGCCTGTGCCGATGTTTTAGCGCGCAATGGTGTTCAAGCAACCGTGTATGATCGCCACCCTGAAATTGGGGGATTACTCACTTTTGGTATCCCTGCCTTCAAACTCGAAAAAGAGATTATGTCTCGCCGTAGAGAGATTTTCACCGCTATGGGAATTGAGTTCAAACTGAATACGGAAATTGGCAAAGATCTGACTTTAAGTGATTTGCTCAATGAATATGACGCCGTATTTATAGGTACAGGAACTTATCAATCAACGAAAGGGCAGCTAGCCAATGAAAATGCCCATGGCGTCCATGATGCCTTGCCGTATCTGATTGCCAATACGCGTCATTTAATGGGGTTTGAGGAGTTACAGGATGCACCTTATATCGACCTCAACAATAAGCATGTTGTCGTGCTTGGTGGTGGTGATACTGCAATGGATTGTGTCCGTACTGCTATTCGGCAAGGTGCTAAAAGAGTTAGCTGCGCTTATCGTCGAGATGAAGCGAGTATGCCAGGGTCGCCTAGAGAGGTAAAAAATGCGCGTGAAGAAGGCGCTGAATTTTTATTTAATGTGCAGCCAGTCAGTATTGAAGTCGATCAACAAGGAAAAGTATGTGGTGTTAAGGTGGTGAAAACCAGTATGAGCACATCTAAAAATGGTCGTGCTCAAGCTGAAATCATTGAAGGGTCTGAGCATTTGCTCCCCGCAGATGCCGTGATCACCGCCTTTGGTTTTCGTCCACATGTTATGCCTTGGCTCGCAGATCACGATGTGCAACTGGATAATCAAGGGCGTATTATCGCGAGTCATGATGCGCTTTTGGCCTACCAGACTTCAAACCCCAAAATATTTGCAGGGGGGGATATTGTCCGAGGCTCTGATTTGGTTGTCACCGCAATCGCTGAAGGGCGTAAAGCTGCCGATGGTATTTTATGTTTTATGGGAGTCTAATTGCTAACGCCTTAGTAAGCGACCGATAGGCCATAGTGATACCCCCTCCTAATGCCAGTCAGCTAAACTGACTGGCATTTTCTTGTCAGGATATTGATCGGATTTAGATTTATGGCTTATCCATGTATTGCAAAACACCGATTTTCGCGTTTTCTAGTTTGTTTCGTTTTCAACCTAAAGCTCATCTATCTCGCGAGTCAATCTCATCACACAAATACAAACCCATAAAAAAATAGTGCGGTTCGATTTATCAATAGTCATGAGAGCCGCTATTTAATTATATTAGGAATGGTTATATAACGTTCATAACAAATATTGATGAGTGGCTTCGACTACTTATTAGTAATTTTAGCTATATGTGTTTGTCCCATCTAAAGTGCTACAGCACGATACTATTTTATCTAAGCCTTAAGCTTCGTTAAATGGCTATAGAGGGTAACTCGTCTCATTTACTGATAAGGGATAATAAAGTCTACAATTCATCAGACGCTTTCTTTTCTCGATAATATTTTTCAATTATGCGTATTACGAATAAAACCATTTGTATAAAGATAATATCAATATACAAATGGCTATCTCGAAGTGATCGCCTAAATAGGTCACTGAGAGTGTTTATCGGCATGATTTAATCGCTATCTATACCGATTATGTTGAAATAAGTGACAATATTATTGATATTTATCTCACTCAACGAATAAAAGATCAGATCCACTCTCGTGATATCAGTTGGGATTATTATATTGATGCCCAAGATATATGTGATTTTTGACTAAGAAATATAACTGTAGAAGAGGCTAGATAAAGCCAAAGTAAAAGTAGTTTTCAGTAATTATACGTATCATCCAGCATCGCTAGTTGAATTATTAAAAGGTTTATCTGGCTGGAAAATTGATGCTGTAGTTCTTCTTGAACGCGATATCAAGCAGCTTACTGATTAACTGGTTAATATAAATTGGTGTATCTCAATTAATAAGGAGTGGACAGCATCACCGATGCTAGAAGTAAGTAGACTCAATCAGCAACACCATAAAAAAATCCGATATTATATTCCTTAATATCGGATTTTATATATTCAAAGGGTCATCAGCCATTTCGCCAATTTTTTCTTTATTGATCAGCGTCGAAGATGCTCTTCCCTCTATTTTTTAACCTAGATAACTTACCAACTATTTGATAACTCTGAGAGATGGCCTACCTTTAGGGGGTGGCGTTGGTTCATCATCCGATGCTGTAGATTCATCACTTGTCGGCTCTGATTCGTGAACTAACATGATGTTATCCGCTGGGTTATCTTCAACCACTTCTGGCTCACCTGATAATTGCTCTTCATAGGCTGTTTCAGGTTCGAACATCATGCCAGCCCCATTTTCACGAGAGTAGATAGCGATAATCGCAGCCATCGGAACATACACCTGACGAGGTACGCCACCAAATCGTGCGTTAAAACGTACTTCATCATTTGTGATCTCAAAATTACCAACCGCACGCGGCGCCACGTTCAAGACAATTTGCCCATCACGAACAAATTCCATTGGTACGTTGGTATTAGGAACGGAGACATCAACTACCAAATGCGGCGTCATATCGTTATCGAGCAGCCACTCGTAATGCGCGCGTAACAGATACGGGCGTCGAGGTGTCATTGGTGCCATTTCCATCATGACACTTAGCCTCGTGCCGAAAGACGCATTTCGCGCTCTAATTCAGTCAGTGAAGCCAAAAATGCGTCACGTTCAAAAACACGTTGCATATACATTTGCAGGTGCTTGCTGCTTGAAGGCTTCAGTTCAATACCCAATACAGGTAAACGCCATAATAGCGGTGCTAAATAGCAATCAACGAGACTGAACTCTTCGCTCATAAAGAAAGGCATTTCAGCAAAAACGGGTGACACCGCAATCAGCTCTTCAGCTAATTGGCGACGCGCGTTATCGGCTTCCTGTGCACTTCCCTTCTCAATTTTGTACATCAGAGAATACCAATCTTTTTCAATGCGATGCATCAGTTGACGGCTAGTACCACGCGCAACTGGATAAACAGGCATTAATGGAGGATGAGGGAAACGCTCATCAAGGTATTCCATGATGATATGTGGGTCATATAGGGTCAGATCACGGTCAACAAGAGTAGGAACACTCTGGTATGGGTTTAGATCAATCAGATCTTGAGGCAGATGACCTTGTTCGACATGTTCAATCTCAACGCTAACCCCTTTCTCAGCCAAAACGATACGGACTTGATGACTAAAGATGTCGGTTGGCCCTGAAAATAATGTCATTACCGAACGTTTGTTAGGAGCGACAGCCATTAAAACCTCCAAGTTGCATAAAAATGAACTAAACTGTAATAAGTTTTTTAATAATTACGAGCCCGCTCATTTTAAAATCCCCTGTGCTAAAACTCTCATTTATCCATATTGAAAGCCAGCACAACCCTCTCGCAATAATGCTGCGAGAAATAAGAAAATAAAAAGCAGTCGCATATTCTAGCAGATTTTGTGCAACTTAGGGGGATGTTGATGAAAAAATCATAACTAAATGTCTTTTAAGACAAATAAAAACATAAAAAATAGAGCATTAACATACTTAATGAAAACTTATTAGCATATAAACCTTGAAGTTAACTCTAAAGTTATCATTTTCAGAAAGAAAATGGTTTTTCTCAAAAGTGAGTAAATTACCTAAAGATCAGTAACTGAGACTAACAATATACTGTTTGCATAATTTTTATATGCAATAGATTTATATTAGCGAATCACTTACCCTTTTTCACCACAATAAATAATATTCAATCTCTTCCAGCCTAAAAAGATAAAGCGTTACAACATATTGGATACCATTCCCCTAAAAGATCCGCTCCCCCACAATGATAAATTCAAGGCAATAAAAAACCCGCCATAAAGACGGGTTTTGTCATCAATTTTATGCCCAAAGGGCAACAAATTAACGTTTGGAGAACTGTGGACGACGACGTGCTTTGCGTAGACCAACTTTTTTACGTTCAACAGAACGCGCATCACGGGTAACGAAACCAGCTTTACGCAGATCAGAACGAAGAGTCTCATCATAAGCCATCAGTGCACGAGTGATACCGTGACGGATTGCGCCTGCCTGACCTGAAATACCACCACCTTTAACAGTGATGTACAGATCCAGTTTTTCCAACATTTCAACCAACTCTAGCGGCTGACGAACGACCATGCGCGCAGTTTCGCGGCCAAAGTACTGTTCCAGTGTACGCTGATTGATTGTGATGTTACCGCTACCTGGCTTAATGAAGACACGAGCGGAAGAGCTTTTGCGGCGACCAGTGCCGTAGTATTGATTTTCAGCCATTGCCTATAATCCCGATTAAATGTCAAGAACTTGCGGTTGTTGTGCCGCGTGGTTGTGCTCGTTACCTGCGTAAACTTTCAGTTTACGGTACATTGCACGACCCAGAGGCCCTTTTGGCAACATGCCTTTAACCGCGATTTCAATCACACGCTCAGGACTGCGAGCAATCATTTCTTCGAAAGTCGCTTGCTTAATTCCACCTACATGGCCTGTGTGGCGATAGTAGATTTTGTCTTCGCGCTTATTGCCGGTAACAGCAATTTTTTCTGCATTCAGAACGATGATATAATCACCAGTATCCACGTGCGGAGTATATTCCGCTTTATGCTTACCGCGCAGACGGCGAGCCAATTCAGTTGCAAGACGACCTAAAGTTTTGCCATCTGCATCAACAACGTACCAGTCGCGTTTTACGGTCTCTGGTTTAGCTGTAAAAGTTTTCATTAAAACTTACCCAATATTGAAGTTACACGTTGGTGAACACTCATGTTCATAAGCTTTGTGAGGTTCACACGACTCTTGTCCAGCAAACCTACCCCTTCGAGCAGCCTAGCCGGCATTATGCGATATTTCTTGGGAAATAAGAAAATATCGCTGTAACGTGGGGTCGCAAGATTATAGAGAAGTCAGCAATAAAAATCGACCCCAAAACACATTTTTTTTCACCACGCGGTGAACTGCGTCTTTTTTGTGCGAATAGCATGCCTGCATTTAATCGACTTAAGCCAAATGCGGGATCTTTAAATACTCTTCGCTTTGCATTTCCTGTAAACGAGAAAGGCAGCGCTGATATTCAAAGGCTAATAAATTACCTTGGTACAGCGATTCCATCGGCACCTGTGCGTTAATGATCAATTTAACCTTACGCTCATAAAACTCATCCACTAACGCCAAAAATCGCCGTGCTGCATTTTCTTGTTTGGAATCTAACGCTGGCACATCATATAAAATGACAGTGTGATAACAATTGGCTAGATAAATATAGTCATTTTGGCTACGAGGCTCATCACACAATGCTTTAAAACCAATCGCAAGTACCCCTTCTGCGCTGCTGATAGCCTGCATTTTGCGATGATTCACTTCTAATACAGGTTGTTGTTCGCCTCGCTTACCTGCCAGCTTCACGAAAATTTCATTGAGATGCTGGCGATTTTCTTCATTTATTGGAGAGAGGAAAAGATGAGCCTGAGTTAATGTTCTTAGCCGATAATCAACCCCAGCATCAACATTCATCACTTCGCAATATTTTTTAATTTGTTCAATTGCAGGTAGAAAACGAGCGCGTTGCAGACCATTACGATACAGCTCATCAGGGATAATATTGGATGTCGCAATAAGCGTGATGCCTCGGGCAAATAGCCCCTCAAGCAATGTGCCTAAAATCATCGCATCCGTGATATCAGAGACAAAAAACTCGTCAAAACAAAGGACATCCGTCTGTTTTTTAAAATCATCAGCAATAATATCTAGCGGGTTTTCTTGACCTTGCAGAGCCATCAAGTCTTCTTGGACTTTTTTCATAAACCGATGAAAATGCAAACGAAGTTTCCGGTTTCCCGGTAAACTTTCATAAAACATATCCATAAGCCAAGTTTTACCTCGACCAACTCCCCCCCACATGTATAACCCTTGTACAGGTTCAGTCACAGCAGCATGCTTTTTGCCTAGTAGACGTTCTAAGCGCATTTTCAACCCAGAAGGCTTTTCCTTTTGTTCATTTGAAGAGGATGACGCGATCAGTTGCTGATAAATTTCATCTAAACGCTCTACAGCACGTTTTTGTACGTCATCAGGCTGGTAGTGACCTTCAGCAAGAGCCTGCTGATAACGCATAGTAGGAGACATCGGCGACATTAACTGAATAATCCTTAAAAAATTTTCGGTTTTTTTACCGTTATATGGTATACACTGCCCTTATTATAACCAGATTCATTTATTATTTAACGTCTAGTTAACGAATGCTAAATAGAGTAAGGAATTTCACCTTAGTATTCCACTCTTTAGTGATTAACAGGTATAGTTATAGGTAGCCAAGCTTAATTTCTGCGAACAGTGAAGTAAACGAAGGAGTCAGCATGACCTGGGAGTATGCACTAATTGGATTAGTTATTGGTTTCATCATCGGCGCATTAGTTGTCCGTTATGGGAACCCAAAACTTCGTCAACAAAAAACAGCACAAGCTGAATTAGACAAGAAAAACACTGAGCTAGAAGAGTACCGTAAGGAGCTAGTCGGTCATTTTGCTCGCAGTGCAGAATTACTTGATAATATGGCTCGTGATTATCGTCAGCTATATCAGCATATGGCTCAAAGCTCATCTGAGTTAATGCCAGATATGCCAGCGCAAGATAACCCGTTCAATTATCGCTTAACAGAATCAGAAGCGGATAATGACCAAGCACCCGTCAAAATGCCACCAAGAGATTATTCCGATGGGGCATCAGGGTTATTCCGTCCTATTGACGAAAAAGAGAAGTAATTATTCATTTATGCTCTAAAGTATTTGAGGGGCAGCGCGCGAACAATAGCTTCATCCAGCAAGCTGCAACTTAAAATATAACGAGTCGAACCACCAGCAAAGCAATTTGCTGGTGGATACCAAATATCATTTTCTATTTACACTAAACCAACGAGTTTGCTGCTGTAAATTAATCAGTTAACTCTATTTCACAATATATCGTTTCATATTAAATATTTCTTTTTATTTCAAAACTGTATAGAAATTAAGTCCTCATCTACAATACATGTAAATAGATGTAAAATAATGGATAACCGCTACCCGTTGTATGAACTTTTGCGCATAATCCATGGTCATAGTTATCAGTAAAATCAAATCTGATATGAGAAAAATATCCTGATTGGTGTAGCAAGGCTACAACCTGATAAATTTTATTCTTGAGAGAATCTACGGAATGATGAAAAGAAAAAATTTCTTTCTCACTGCAGTCGCAATGAGCCTAGGGTTATCCCTTTCAATTTTACCTTCAATTAGCAGTGCTGCTTTGCCTGCGACATTACCAGCAACGGCACAAAGCCAAAATATGCCAAGCTTGGCACCTATGCTTGAAAAAGTACTGCCAGCGGTGGTGAATATCCATGTTTCTGGTACGCGCGTTCAAAATCAGCAGATCCCAGAAGAATTAAAATTCTTCTTTGGCCCAAATATCCCTTCACAACAACAAAGTGTTAGGCCATTTGAGGGCTTAGGCTCTGGCGTTATTATTGACGCACAACAAGGCTACATTTTAACGAATAATCACGTGATTGATGGCGCGGATAAGATCCAAATCCAACTGAATGATGGGCGTGAAATTGATGTCAAACTCATTGGTAAAGACGCGCAAACCGATATTGCGTTACTGAAAATCACCAATGCGAAAGATATCAAAAACCTTACCGCCGTTAGCATGGCAGATTCAGATAAACTCCGTGTTGGTGACTTTGCCGTTGCCGTTGGTAACCCATTTGGTTTAGGGCAAACAGCAACTTCAGGTATCATTTCGGCACTGGGTCGTAGTGGTCTAAACCTTGAAGGGTTAGAAAACTTTATCCAAACCGATGCTTCTATCAACCGCGGTAACTCCGGTGGTGCTCTGGTTAACTTAAACGGTGAATTGATTGGTATCAATACCGCAATCTTAGCTCCAGGCGGTGGTAACATCGGTATCGGCTTCGCTATCCCAAGTAATATGGCGAAAAACCTCAGTGAGCAGTTAATTAAGCACGGTGAAGTAAGACGCGGTATTTTGGGTATTAAAGGCACCGAAATGAATTCAGATATTGCTAAAGCCTTTAATATCGATGCTCAACGCGGCGCATTCGTCAGTGAAGTTCTGCCTAAATCTTCTGCCGCAAAAGCAGGCATTAAATCAGGCGACGTCCTCGTGTCTGTTGATGGTAAACGTATCAACAGCTTTGCTGAGCTGAGAGCCAAAATTGGTACTAGCCAGATTGGTAAAGAGATCACGATTGGTTTGATCCGTTCAGGAAAACCAATGGATGTTAAAGTGGTTTTAGAAAACAATGAAGGCGAAGCCACTAAAGCGGAAAAACTGAGTGAATCATTACTTGGTGCAACATTATCTAACGCAACAGTTAATAACACCAAAGGTGTACAGATCGATAACGTAACACCTAAATCACCAGCAGCGGCTGTCGGTTTAGTGAAAGGTGACCTCATTTACGGTGTAAACGATGTTCGTGTCGAAACCATCGAACAGTTCCGTAAAGTCATTGATGCTAAACCACCAGTACTTGCTATGAAGGTTCTGCGTGGTGGTGAAACCTTATATCTGTTGATGAAAAACTAATTAGCCCTCTGTACTTCGAGTGACTGTCAGTTACATATGGCTTCCTTTAACTCGAAATATTTAGAGCGTTACACAAAATTGTTGTAAAAGATCAAAACAGGTACAGGACAAACTGCTGTGCCTGTTTTTTTATGTTATGCTCAAGTTCCCTTTATTAACATCAACAACCTGAATAATTCGATATCTTATGGTGAAAAAGCTTATCTGGGCAGCAATGCTAGGCCTATTAATCGCTATGATTATTATCGTTGCGGTTCCTTCCCTACGTCCTCAAGGCTTAGCAGATTTGCTTTATGGTAAAATAGATAGCGAACCTGTCAGTTATAATAAGGCTGTGCGTAAAGCCGCTCCAGCCGTTGTTTATGTTTATAGCAGCTCAAAAGGCAGTTTTTCTCAATCAGGCCGCGAATTGAAATCACTTGGCTCGGGTGTGATCATGAGTTCAAATGGCTATATCATCACCAATAAGCATGTGGTTGATAACCCTGATCAAATCTTAGTCGCCTTACAGGATGGCTCTATTTTTGATGCGCTATTAGTTGGCTCAGATGCTCTGACTGATTTAGCTGTACTAAAAATTGATGCAGAAAATCTTCCCGTTATCCCAATTAATAAATTCCGCGTCACCCATGTAGGCGATGTCGTGCTCGCTATCGGCAACCCATATAATATTGGTCAAACCGTCACCCAAGGGATTATCAGTGCAACAGGTCGTGTAGGGTTAAGCTCCACTCGGAGGCAAAATTTTTTACAAACCGATGCATCGATTAATTCAGGTAATTCAGGGGGAGCTTTGATTAATAGCGAAGGAGAGCTTGTCGGTATTAACACGCTTTCGTTCAGTGCAGGCCAAGGGGTTAGTTCAGAAGGCCTAAGTTTTGCTATCCCAACAGCACTGGCTACAAAAATTATGGAAAAACTGATCCGTGATGGGCGTGTGATCCGAGGTTATATTGGGATCACCGCACGTGAATTACCGCAAATTAGAACCAACAACAACAATATCGATCAGATTAAAGGTTTGCGCGTTTTCCAAGTTGCTCCCAATGGCCCAGCGGCTAAATCCGGCATTCTCCAAGGGGATATTATTTTATCCGTCGATAATAAGCCTGCAATATCAGCCGCTGAAACGATGGACTTAGTGGCAGAGATCCGCCCCGGTAGCAAAGTACCAGTAAAAATCTTACGTGATGGTGAAGTAAAAGATGTCGATGTGATCATCGAAGAGATACCTGAAGGGCAAGCGGGCTAGGCTATTTTCTGAGAGTCTCCCCCACAGCAATACAAAAAAAAGTTGTTCAATTTGAACAACTTTTTATGTTTATCTTATCGCTCTCATCCACGAATTAATCGTCAGATTTGATCCGTTCGATATTCGCGCCTAAACCACGCAGCTTATCTTCAATATGCTCATATCCGCGGTCGATATGATAGATACGATCAACCGTTGTAGTACCTTCCGCGATACAACCTGCAATGACTAAGCTTGCTGATGCACGCAAATCTGTCGCCATGACTTGTGCTCCAGTTAGCTTTTCCACACCATGGCATAACACAGTATTACTTTCGATTTCAGCATGCGCGCCCATACGAATTAATTCAGGAATATGCATGAAACGATTTTCAAAAATTGTTTCTGTGATCATCCCTGCACCCTCAGCCACTAAATTCAATAGGCTAAATTGAGCCTGCATATCTGTTGGGAAGCCAGGATGCGGTGCAGTACGCAAAGTAACCGCTTTAGGGCGTTTGCCTTGCATATCAAGACTGATCCAATCTTCGCCCACCTCAATTTTAGCACCTGCTTCGCGCAGCTTCGCCAAAACGGCATCTAGTGTATCTGGACGAGCGTTACGGCAAACCACTTTCCCTTTTGAAACTGCTGCTGCAATAAGGAAAGTACCTGTTTCAATACGATCAGGCAGTACACGATAGGTACCACCACCTAGGCGCTCAACCCCTTCAATAACAATGCGGTCAGTACCAGCACCGGTAATTTTGGCACCTAATGTATTTAAGAAATTAGCCGTATCTTCAATTTCTGGCTCGCGAGCGGCATTCTCAATAGTTGTCGTGCCCTCAGCTAATGTTGCCGCGGTCATAATAGTCACCGTAGCGCCAACACTCACTTTATCCATGACAATACAAGCGCCTTTTAAACGCCCATCAACCGTCGCTTTCACATAGCCGTCTTCTAGGATAATGTGCGCGCCGAGCTGCTCTAAGCCTGAGATATGTAGGTCAACAGGACGAGCGCCAATCGCGCAGCCTCCCGGTAAAGAAACTTCCCCGTGACCAAAACGAGCGACTAGCGGTGCGAGAGCCCAAATGGAAGCACGCATGGTTTTGACCAGATCATAAGGTGCACAGTATTCAGTGACATTTCTGGCATCAACATAAATGGAACCATTACGTTCAACTTTCGTTCCGAGTTGATTCAGCAGCTTAATCGTTGTATCGATATCCCTAAGCTTAGGTACATTTTGGATCTCTACCGGCTCTTCAGCCAACAGCGCAGCGAACAGAATTGGTAATGCGGCATTTTTCGCACCAGAAATTGTTACCTCACCTTCTAAGCGGGTAGGCCCTTTAACTAAAAATTTATCCATTCGGTTACTCTCGTATTCACACTCGCCATACTTCAAGTTGCGGATGTAATCGACTTCCTTGGTCCAGTGGCTTGCTAGAACTTCCTTTTATTGAGCGACAACAGGCAACGTGAAATATTTGGAGTATAGATTTTAAATACTGTTCGCGGATTTTTTATCAAAAACCGTTTAGCTTGCGGTCGCGAGCCCACTCTGCTGGGGTATATGCTTTTATTGAAAGCGCATGAATACGATTATCCGCGATATACTCCATTAAAGGGGCATAAACAGCTTGTTGCTGTTTGACTCTGCTCATATTTTCAAACATGGCACCGACGGCAATAACCTGAAAGTGGCTGCCATCACCATTAACAATTACCTCATCCAGAGATAGCTTATCCATCAATACTTGTTTTATTTCGTTGGGTTCCATATATGACTCAATTTTATAATCATTGGTTACGGGTATAAATAGACGTCTATCCTAAAGGATCCGTCACAATTCTTAAACCAAAGAAAACGCCTCTGGTGCACAAAAACACGCAGAGGCGCCTTTCTTTACACAAACTGACCTTAACTTAGCAATAATGACTTAACACCATAAAGCTCCATCAAGGTTGTTAGATTATCACTCATACCGACTATCTTCAGTGAGCGTTTTTCTGTTGCCAATTCGCCTTTTAGGCGCACTAGCATTGCTAGCCCTGTTGAATCAACGTGTTCCAAGCCCGAAACATCGATTTGCTCAACCTCAGCAAGTAATGATTTTCGCTTTTCCCAGAACACCAGCAAAGAGTCTCGGCCTAATGTGCCGGACAGTAACAATGCCGATGATGACTTTTCCCACGTAAGATCATGACTCATTTGACTATTTCTCTTCCAGCGTAATAGGTGCTTTCGCACTGATTTCTAACTGTTTTGTTAAGCCATCAATGCCTTGTTTACGCAGGATATCACCCCATTCGTTTTGTTTAGTCGTGATCATACTGACGCCCTCTGCAATCATATCATAGGCCTGCCAGTTACCTGTTTTACTGTTTTTGCGCCATTGGAAATCAAGGCGTACTGGTGGACGGCCATTTGGATCTATGATGGTGACTCGAATAGCAACAATGTTTTTATTCCCAATAGGTTGCTCTGGTGCTATCTGATAAGTTTGACCATGGTACATCGCGAGTGCTTGACCATAAACTTGCTCAAGATACGCTTCGAAAGCAGTAAAGTAAGCGTCACGCTGCGCAGGCGTCGCGTTCTTGTAGTAAGTGCCTAAGACTAAAGCCCCTGCATATTTAATTTGTACATATGGCAATAATTCTTCACGAACAATAGTTCTCAGGTAGTTAGGGTCTTTACGAATTTGCGGCTGCTCATTCTTTAAACGGGTAAAGGTTTTTTCAGCCGCTTCATCCATCAGCTTATACGGGTTGGTTTGATCTATCGCCATTGCAAATGGTGCAATCGCTAACATTGCTATCATCATTAAGCGCTTAAACATAAGTTATTCCTTCTAAATTCGTCTTAACATCGAATCAATTAGCAGCAGGAGCAGGTTGAGATTCAGCGCCTTGGCTATCGCCGCTCTTATACAAGAATTGACCTATCAAATCCTCTAAAACCATCGCAGGTTTGGTATCTTCAATACGTCCACCATCTTTCAATAATTCTGCATCGAGACCTTCACCATAGGGCCCGATATTCATCGCAATATATTGCTCACCGAGTAAGCCGGAAGTACGAATAGATAATGAGCTGGTATCAGGAATATTATTATATTCACTTAGTAGGTCAATTTTAACATCAGGCACATAGGTCTCTTTGTTAAGCGTAATGCTAGCAACGCGCCCAATCACAACGCCCCCCACTTTCACTGGGGAACCTTCTTTTAAGCCACCAATATTTTCAAAAGAGGCCGAAATCTGATAAGTCGATTGGCTACCGAGCGATTTTATATCCGCCACTTTTAGGCACAGAAAAATAATTGCCGCAATCGCTAGCAATATAAAACAACCTACCCATACTTCACTTTTTTTACTTTGCATGACTTAGTTCCCAAACATCAGTGCTGTAAGTACAAAATCTAGACCAAGAACCGCTAACGATGCATGGACCACGGTTCGTGTTGTCGCTTGGCTAATCCCTTCCGATGTTGGGATAGCGTCATAGCCGTTGAACAACGCAATCCAAGTCACCGTTATGGCAAACACTAAGCTCTTGATAAAGCAATTTACAATGTCCATCCGCCAATCAACGGAGGATTGCATTGAGGCCCAAAAGAACCCTTCATCAATCCCTTTCCAATCAACGCCAACCAATGCACCACCTAGGATACCTACTGCAACAAATATCAGTGATAGCAATGGCATGCTAATAAAACCAGCCCAAAAACGCGGTGCTATCACTCGACGAAGAGGATCCACCGCCATCATTTCAAGGCTAGAAATTTGTTCTGTTGCTTTCATTAAGCCAATTTCAGCCGTCAATGCAGAGCCTGCCCGCCCTGCAAACAAAAGGGCTGTCACAACCGGACCAAGTTCACGCAACAAAGATAGTGCCACCATCATACCAAGGCTGGCTTCTGCGCTAAACGTTGTCAGAACTAAATAGCCCTGTAACCCAAGCACCATACCAATAAATAGCCCTGAGACAGCGACAATCAAGAGTGATTGCACACCAACAGCATATAACTGCTTAATTAATAATGGCCACTGCTTGGAAAACTCAGGTTTCCCAATTAATGAGCGAAATAGCATATAACCCGCTCGCCCAAAGGCCGAAAAAATTTCAATCCACCGACGTCCGAGGGCAGCAATTGCCTCTACTATCATCTTATTTTACCCTAATAAATCAGCCAGATAATCATTGGCGGGGAAACGGAACGGTACAGGCCCGTCAGCAATACCATCTAAAAACTGCCTAACACGCGGGTCTTGGTTGTTACGTAGTTCATCCCCCGTTCCTTTCGCAATCACATGCTGCTGAGCCACAATATAGGCTTTATCCGCAATGCTCAGTACTTCAGGAACATCATGAGAAACCACAACACAAGTCACGCCTAACGCCTGATTAAGCTCATCAATCAATTTGACCAAAACTCCCATCGTAATGGGGTCTTGCCCAACGAAAGGCTCATCAAACATGATCAGTTCAGGATCAAGTGCAATCGCTCGAGCTAGTGCAGCTCGTCTTGCCATCCCGCCTGATAACTCTGAAGGCATCAATTTCGCAGCACCACGCAAACCAACCGCCTCTAGTTTCATCATCACCGTTGTGTGGATCAATGACTCAGGTAAGTTGGTATGTTCACGCAGCGGAAATGCGACGTTATTGAACACATTCATATCCGTAAACAGCGCACCAGACTGGAAAAGCATGCTCATCTTTTTACGCGACTGGTACAATTTTGAACGTGATAACGCTGGAATATTATCACCATCAAACCAAATTTCACCTTGTTCTGGGCGTAACTGACCACCAATGAGACGTAATAAGGTGGTTTTACCAATCCCTGAAGGCCCCATAATTGCCGTTATCTTACCGCGTGGTACGGTTAGGTTAATATCCTCGAATATTTTCCGACTACCACGGGTAAAAGACATGTTACGTACTTCAATTAAGTTGTCTGTCTGTGCTTGCATTTGTTTGATAGCTCATTACACCATGAATTTTGTCTTTTAGACGCACCAAGAGCACGATCTTACAGAAAGATAAACCGAAAATCGTCTAATATCGCATCTGATTGTATTTATAGTATTATAACGTTCGAAATATGTCTGTTGATGTTCAAAATGTGTATTTATATAACTAAAAGGAACATAAAACAGTTCAACGACTTATAGTTAACCAGATTTTTACGCAATTAAAGCAGATAGCTCTTAGACTTTAAAAATTTGTTATCGTTTGAGAATACTAAAGTTTATCATCTTTTATTTGGTTTATGATGCTAATAAATGCAAAGCGCTCTTTGACTTAAGTTTTTGTTAATCACAACACCGTTAGTATTCATTAAAGTACAATGAATATTCGACTAATTTGACAAAGCACTTACTGATAGTAAGTATTCGTTATACAATTCGCGCTCGCTAATCCGATTAACTGAAAAGCTACGCATGGAACAGAAAATGTCAAACATCGATTTTCAGCAAGTAGGCAAAGAAGTTCTCCATATCGAAAGTGAAGGCCTAAAAAACTTAGAACAATATATCAACGATGACTTTACTCACGCTTGCCAGCGCATTTTTGCCTGCCAAGGGAAGGTTGTTGTGATGGGCATGGGGAAATCGGGACATATTGGGCGAAAAATTGCAGCAACATTAGCCAGCACAGGTACCCCTTCTTTCTTTGTTCACCCCGGAGAAGCCAGCCATGGTGACTTAGGGATGATCACCAATAAAGATATTGTATTGGCGATTTCTAATTCAGGAGAGTCAAGTGAGATCCTTGCGCTGCTGCCTGTTTTAAAGCGAATTAAAGTTCCGCTGATCTGTATGACCAATAATCCCAATAGCAGTATGGGCAAATATGCAGATATCCATCTATGCATCAAAGTACCAAAAGAAGCTTGCCCACTGGGACTTGCACCAACCACCAGTACAACAGCAACGCTGGTAATGGGGGATGCTTTAGCTATTGCGCTACTGACGGCAAGAGGCTTTACGCCAGAAGATTTCGCCCTTTCCCACCCAGGTGGCGCACTAGGGCGCAAACTTTTACTACTAGTTCGTGATTTAATGAACGTTGGCGATGATATTCCGCATATTCCTCAAACAGCAACGTTACGTGAAGCTTTAATTGAGATTACTCGCAAAAAATTGGGTATGACGGTTATTTGTGATGACGAAATGAATATTGCTGGTATTTTTACCGACGGTGATTTGCGTCGTATTTTCGACATGGGCATCGATCTTAATAATGCCAAAATCGCCGATGTAATGACCCGTGGTGGAATTAGAGTGTCACAGAATATGCTAGCAGTAGAAGCACTCAACCTAATGCAGTCTAAACATATTACTTCGTTAATGGTTGCTGAAGGTAATAAATTAGTGGGTGTCTTGCATATGCACGACCTCTTACAAGCAGGCGTGGTATAAAAAGGAATGATTATGGATCCGCACTATCAGGATACCTGTTATGGCCCAGTCGCCGAGACAGTATTGCAGAAAGCCGCTAAAGTTAAATTATTAATCTGTGATGTCGATGGTGTTATGTCTGACGGACTGATTTATATGGGTAATAACGGCGAAGAACTCAAAGCCTTCAATGTCCGTGATGGATACGGTATTCGCTGCTTACTCACCTCTAGTATCGAAGTGGCGATTATCACCGGTCGAAAAGCCAAATTGCTTGAAGATCGCGCGAAGACATTAGGGATTACATATCTTTACCAAGGTCAAAGCGATAAGCTTTTGGCGTATCATGAACTGTTAGATACACTGAAGATAACAGAAGAAGAAGCGGCCTATATTGGGGATGACCTTATTGATTGGCCTGTTATGGCAAAAGTTGGGCTATCGGCAGCGGTTGCTGATGCACATCCATTATTACTACCAAAGGCAGATTACGTCACACGTCTTGGTGGGGGTAAAGGGGCGGTACGTGAACTTTGCGACCTCATCCTTCTAGCGCAAAATAAACTGGAAGAAGCTAAAGGCTTATCGATTTAAAGAATAAAGACACCCATGAGTAACGCTAAAAAGTGGTTAATTATCCTGTTATCATTGATAGCACTTGGTCTGATCGGCTGGAACCTTGCCGGTCTTGACACAGACACGCCCACAAACAGTGTCCTTGATAACAGCCAACCTAATTATCAAACCGATGATTCAGTGACATTTGTCTATAATCCAGCGGGTGATTTGGCCTATAAATTAGTATCAGATAAAATTGATAATTATACGGCTGAAAAAATCACTTGGTTTGCTAACCCTGTTTTAACAACATACAACGAAGTCGGTGTACCCACTTGGACTGTACGGGCGCTAAAAGCCAAGTTAACAAATGATAGAGTGCTCTATCTGTATAACGATGTACAGGCCGATAGTTTAAGCCCGGATTCCCAAATCCAACGGATTTCAACCCAAAGTGCCGTCGTTAACCTGATAACACAAGATGTTTCATCAGATGACAAAGTCACTATTATCGGGCAAGGCCTTAATTCTACCGGTCTAAAAATGCGCGGTAACCTGCGCTCAAGAACCGCAGAGTTAATTGAAGATGTAAAAACACATTACGTGCTACAAAAAGAAGAGCAAAAAAATGAATCAAGTAAATAAAAAGCGTTTTATTCAAGGAGCCGTTGCCAGCGCAATTTTTGCTCTTAGCGTACCAGCTTCTGCATTAAAAACTGACACGCAACAGCCAATGACGATTAATTCAGTCAAGCAATCCCTTGATTTAGAAAAAAATGTCACCACATTTACTGATGATGTCGTTATTAAGCAAGGCTCTATTGATATCCGAGCAAATAAGGTGGTTGTGACGCGCCCTAGCAGTAATTCAGATAAAATTACGATAGAAGCGTTTGGTAACCCAGTGACCTTCTATCAATTACAAGATGATGGTAAGCCAATTAAAGGCCGAGCGTCAAAAGCACGCTATGAGGTGGATAAAGAGCTCCTCACATTAACTGGCAATGCTTATCTTGAGCAGTTAGACAGTAATATTAAAGGTGATAAGATCACCTATATCGTGCCAACGCAGCAAATGGAAGCGTTTAGTGACAAAGGGAAACGTGTCACGACAGTATTATTGCCATCACAGCTACAAGAAAAAGGCCCAGCGGCAAACAACGGAAAGAGTAAATAATCGTTATGGCGACATTAACCGCAGAGAATCTGGCAAAAGCCTATAAAAAACGCAAGGTCGTTGAAGATGTTAGCCTTGAGGTGAAATCTGGCGAAATTGTTGGTCTTTTAGGCCCTAATGGTGCGGGAAAAACGACCACCTTTTATATGGTCGTCGGCATCGTCCAGCGGGATGCAGGCAAAATTACCATTGATGGTGAAGATATTAGTCTCCTTCCGCTTCATGAACGTGCGCGCCGTGGTATTGGCTATCTTCCTCAAGAGGCGTCGATTTTCCGTCGTTTGAGTGTTTATGATAATCTAATGGCAGTGCTAGAAATACGCCATGACCTCAACACTGAGCAACGCAAAGAGCGTGCAGAAGAGTTAATGGAAGAATTTAGCATTACCCATTTGCGTGATAGCATTGGCCAATCGTTGTCTGGTGGGGAACGTCGCCGCGTAGAGATTGCTCGTGCATTAGCAGCAAACCCGAAATTTATTCTATTAGATGAACCGTTTGCAGGTGTTGACCCGATTTCGGTATTAGATATTAAAAAAATTATCCAACATTTACGTGATTATGGCTTAGGAGTACTCATCACTGACCATAACGTACGTGAAACGCTCGATGTTTGTGAAAGAGCCTATATTGTCAGTCAAGGGCACTTAATTGCTCATGGCACACCTGAAATGATCCTAGAAAACGAACAAGTAAAACGGGTATATTTAGGGGAAGGTTTCCGGTTGTAAGTCATTGGTTAAGCATTCAATTGAGGTGGAGATAAAAGCACATTCATGAAGCAAAGTTTGCAGCTCAGAATCAGTCAACAACTTGCAATGACTCCTCAATTGCAACAGGCTATCCGTCTGTTGCAACTTTCTACGCTTGAGCTACAACAAGAGATCCAACTCGCCCTAGAAACTAACCCGCTTCTGGAACAAGAAGAAAACGCCTCTGACTTAGACTCCCTTGATAGTCTCGATATTCATACTGACAGCAGTGAAATCGATACTAAAGATGCCCTTGAAAAAGGTGATATGCCAGATGAGCTTCCTTTGGATGCGAATTGGGATGAAATTTATACTGCGGGTACGCCATCGGGTACAAATAATGACTATAGCTTTGATGAGTTACCCGTCTATCAAGGGGAAACCACACAAACGCTGCAAGACTATTTGTTATGGCAATCTGAATTAACGCCTTTTACAGACACAGACAGAGCGATTGCTACCGCGATTATTGACTCAATTGATGATTCTGGCTATCTGACAACGCCAATAAAAGAGATCCACGAAGGTATCAATAACCCAGATATCACACTTGAAGAAGTGGTCGCTGTTTTAAAACGCATTCAGCATTTTGATCCGCTTGGTGTGGCAGCACAAGATCTGAAAGAGTGCTTATTGATCCAGCTATCCCTTTACCCAAAAGATACTGACGGGCTAGATGAGGCTCGGTTGATTATTAGTCAACATATTGATTTACTGGCTAATCGTGATTTTCGCCAGCTCAGTAAACTCACCCGTCTAAAAGAGGATGCTTTAAAAACCGCTATTGACCTGATATTGACGTTGAACCCTAAACCGGGCCAATCTATCAATACCGGAGAGTCGGAATATGTTATTCCCGATGTTTTGGTGAAAAAAATCAACGGGCACTGGCAAGTTGAATTAAATACAGATAGCATCCCTAAATTAGGTATCAATAATCACTATGCTTCTTTGATAAAAGATTCAGTGAACGAAAGTGATTCACAATATATTCGTAGTCACTTACAAGATGCCAAATGGCTGATAAAAAGCTTAGAAAGCCGTAATGAAACTTTGTTAAAAGTGGCGACTTGTATTGTAGAGCAACAACAAGAATTCTTTGAGTTCGGTGAAGAGTACATGAAACCCATGATATTGGCAGATATTGCTTATCAAGTGGATATGCACGAATCAACGATTTCGAGAGTGACAACTCAAAAGTTTCTCCATAGCCCGCGAGGAATTTTCGAGTTGAAGTATTTTTTCTCTAGCCACGTCAGTACCGATACAGGAGGTGAAGCCTCTTCAACGGCAATACGTGCGTTAGTGAAAAAACTGGTTGCTGCTGAAAACCCAGCAAAACCATTAAGTGACAGTAAATTGACAAGCATGCTAGCCGAACAGGGCATTCAGGTTGCACGTCGAACTGTCGCTAAGTACCGTGAATCGTTATCTATTCCGCCCTCAAACCAACGCAAACAGTTGGTTTAATTGATAAAATAAGGAAGGTTGTATGGAATTTCAGATTACTGGACACAATATTGAAGTCACCCCTGCATTACGTGAAACTGTTGAGAAAAAGATCAGAAAATTGGAACAATTGTTTGATCGCATTAACGGTATTCAAGTCATTCTGAAAGTTGAAAAAGTTCAGCAAATTGCTGAAGCAACTGTGCAGGTTAATGGTGCTGAACTCCATGCGTCAGCGGAAGAAAGTGATATGTACGCTGCAATTGACCAACTGGTAGACAAACTGTCACGCCAATTAACTAAACATAAAGAAAAACTGAGACAACACTAATACATTTATGGTGAAATCACAGGTTGATTTCAGGCCTTCACCAGACCTTCAATGTTTAGTGGCGGTCATTAGGGATTGTAAAAATAAGCGTCGAAAGCCAAACGGTTGGTTTTCAACGTATGAAACAACGCGAACAACAGTATGCGTTCTCAGTTTGTTAACAACAATCCCAAATCATACTGTGGTGTATAACTAATAAATGGCTTAAACCAGATGGTGGCATACACCATCTGGTTTTGTAGTCCTAAGTGAACAATAAAATGAACAGTGATATAGAAATCCAATTAAGCGCCGTATTATCTTCAGCTTGTACACGCAATAACCTTACTTGTACTAGTAAAAAAAGAGCACTTGAGATTATTAGTGAACTGGCTGCCGCAGAGTTGGGATTACCGGAAAACACGGTATTTGAAGCTTTACTCACCAGAGAAAAAGTAGGAACAACAGGTATTGGCGGAGGAATCGCCATCCCTCACGGCAAGCTAGCAGAAGGTGAACATACACAAGCTGTTGGTGTTTTTTTGCATCTGGAAGAGCCAATCGCCTTCGATGCCATTGATAACCAACCTGTTGATCTGCTTTTTGCGCTATTAGTGCCCGCAGATCAGTGTAAAACGCATCTACACACTTTATCATTAATCGCGAAAAAATTAGCCGACAAATCTCTTTGTAAGCGTCTGAGATCGGCACAAAGCGATGCAGAGTTATATAGTATTATTACTGAGTAGCCTATAATTAAATAACTTCGTCATCACAGGGTTACATGTCTATGAAATTTTGATATTTTCTATATAGCTGTACTGACATAGACTGTGATGTTCTGATAAGTAAGCAAACGATCTATTCAACTATCGGGGTCCTATGATCACCGAAAAGAAACAAAAGGGAGTTAGCTCATGGTGCTGATGATTGTCAGCGGCCGTTCCGGTTCGGGAAAATCCGTTGCCTTACGTGCGCTGGAAGATATGGGTTTCTATTGTGTGGATAACCTGCCGGTTGTGCTGCTTCCAGAACTGGCCAATTCACTCGCAGATCGTAATATTTCAGCTGCTGTGAGCATTGATGTGCGTAATATGCCTGACAACCCAGAAATCTTTGAAGAGGCTTTAGGTAGATTACCTTCTAGCTTTTCGCCGCAATTGCTATTTCTGGATGCCGATCGCAACACATTAATTCGCCGCTATAGTGATACTCGTAGATTACATCCACTTTCGAGCAAAAACTTGTCACTTGAAAGTGCTATCGATGAAGAAAATGAGCTTTTAGAGCCTTTACGGTCACGCGCTGATTTAGTGATTGATACCTCAGAAATGTCAGTCCATGAATTAGCCGAGATGCTCAGAACACGTTTGATGGGTAAACGTGAACGAGAGCTAACCATGGTATTCGAATCTTTTGGTTTCAAACATGGTATTCCTATCGATGCAGACTATGTTTTCGATGTGCGCTTTTTACCGAACCCACATTGGGATCCGAAATTGCGCCCAATGACAGGCCTCGATCGCCCTGTTGCCGCATTCCTCGATAGGCACACAGAGGTACACAACTTTATTTATCAAACACGTAGCTACCTTGAATTATGGCTGCCTATGCTTGAGACCAATAACCGTAGTTACCTCACGGTGGCAATCGGCTGTACCGGAGGGAAACACCGTTCGGTCTATGTCGCTGAGCAATTAGCTGATTACTTCCGTTCTCGTGGTAAGAATGTACAATCTCGCCACAGAACCCTAGAAAAACGCAAGTAATGACCTTAAAAGCGACAATCACATTAAAAAACCGGCTTGGTATGCATGCTAGGCCGGCAATGTTACTTTATGAATTAGTTAAAAAATTTAACTCTAAGGTTATTTTACGCAATAATAATCAGATTGAGGCTGAGGCCGATAGCGTTATTGCGATGTTGATGTTAGACTCAGAGCAAGGAAGTACCATTGATATTGAGGTTAGCGGCCCTGATGAGGATCAGGCTTTATCCGCGATTATTAACCTGTTCGAAAGTGGATTTGATGAAAGCTAGTATAATCCACCATTTATTTATGAACTAAATATCAATAATTTTACAAGTATTGGCTCAAAGATCGTGATCATGATCTCTTCCTTTTGGAGCTTGAAGAGCCTAATATTTTATACAATTTTATCACAGCGACACCCCCTACCTTATTGGGTGGGGGGTGTTTGCTTTGTACGTCTCTATTGGAGTGTGGTATGACAAAGCCAACAATTATTATCAATGATTTAGATGCAGAACGCCTAGATGCACTGTTGGAACAAGCAGCTTATGCGGGTACCCCAGTTGCTGACGCACTGAATGATGAACTTGATCGTGCAGACATCCTGTCACCACAGGAAATTCCTGCTGACGTCGTCACAATGAACAGTACGGTGCGTTTTCTTGATTTGATTAGCAATGAAGAACGCACACGCACTTTAGTTTACCCAGCCTCTTTAAAAGATAGTGCTGAGCAGCTCTCTGTTATGGCGCCAATCGGTGCGGCTTTGCTTGGTCTGCATGTTAATGATGAGATCAGTTGGGCATTGCCTAATGGTGTTGAAACACGCGTAAGAGTACTCGAAATTATTTATCAGCCAGAAGCCGCGGGTGAATACCATCGTTAATGGTATAAAATCGCCTAACTTAGCAATAACATCAATGTATTAAATAAGCAGGCTGACGTTAACAGAATAAAAAATGGGTTTTCCACGATAGGCTTTGCAGGCAAAGCGCTTGAAGCCACTTTATCAGGCAAAAAATAAATCTATTCTGTTTATTGATAAGGCACTTCAAAAGGAGTGCCTTATTCATTTGAGCAAATTACTCTCCCGCAATACTCATTTCAGGTAACAATACAGAGCCACACTGAATATTACTGCGAGTTTCAATATCATCGGCAATCGTGACGATATTTGCCCACATATCTTTTAAATTACCTGCTATTGTGATCTCGCTGACAGGATATTGGATCTCACCATTTTCCACCCAAAAACCGGAAGCACCACGTGAATAATCTCCGGTGATCCCACTGACCCCTTGCCCCATCAGTTCAGTAACAACCAGTCCTGTTCCCATTTGTTTTAGCAATGCTTCGAATGACAGCCCCTGACCAGCAATACGCCAGTTATGGATCCCTCCAGCATGCCCTGTACTTTGTAAGCCTAACTTTCTGGCTGAATAAGAGGTCATTAGCCACGTTTGCAACACACCATTTTCAATAATATTGCGCTCAGTGGTGCGAACCCCTTCACTGTCGAATGGCGATGACGCTAATCCACCGATTAAATGCGGCTGTTCAGTGATGGTTAACCAATCAGGTAAAATTTGCTTACCTAAGCTATCGAGTAGAAAAGAAGATTTGCGGTAAATACTACTTCCACTAATTGCCCCAACAAGATGACCAAACAACCCTGTCGCCACTTCAGCAGCAAAAATAACAGGTGCCTTCATCGTTGGCAGCTTTCTCGGTGAGAGGCGTGCCAATGTACGACGAGCGCACTCTTGCCCCACCCATTCAGGCGATTTCAAAGCACTTAAGCTGCGCCCGATGGTATAAGCATAATCACGTTCCATTTCACCATTTTGCTCTGCGATCACACAACTCGACATCGAATAACGGCTTGAGCAATAGCTTTGTAGCATACCGTGAGAGTTACCAAAAACCCGCACGCCATAATGACCATTAAAGCTTCCCCCTTCCGTATTCACAATACGCGGGTCAACCTTAAGTGCCGACATTTCCGCTTGTGACGCCAATTTAATTGCTTCTTCAGGAGTGATATTACTGGCTTGGAATAGTTGTAAATCAGGGGCATCAAAGGCTAATAGTGACTTCTCAGCAGGGCCTGCACATGGGTCTTCCGATGTGTAACGGGCAATGTCTACCGCAGCTTGCACTGTACGCTCAATCGCTTCGGGGCTTAAATCTGTTGAAGAGGCGCTCCCTTTACGTTGGTTGTGATAAACGGTGATCCCAAGTGCGCCATCACTATTGAATTCAACATTTTCGACTTCTCCTTGACGGGTACTGACACTAATTCCAGTGCTTTTGTTCACAGCAACTTCAGCGGCATCACAACGACTTTTTGCAAAATGAAGCGCCCGTGCAACCGCCTCTTCTAAATTTTTACGTTGTTCGCTGACTTGTTCAGTTAAATTCATCGATTCAATCCACATAAAATGGGGGAAACCCGGCTTTTTTTACACCAACTCACAAATGTCGGGTGTCATCAGGGCTTTTTCCCAGTTACAATACATAATATATGAATGTTAACATCCACAACGCGGCAGGTCATGCAATTACACGCTGCGTTCTGTAAAAAGGAAATCGATATATGGCCAAACAGCCTGAAGACTGGCTGGATGATGTCCCAGCGCCGCAAGATGAAGACGATGATGAGATCATTTGGGTCAGTAAAAGCGAAATTAAACGCGATGCTGAAGTTCTCAAAAAACTGGGGGCCGAACTTGTTGAATTAAGCAAAAATGAACTTGAGCGCATTCCACTTGATGCTCAGTTACTCGATGCCATTGAACTGGCACAAAAAATCAAGCGTGAAGGCCGTCGTCGCCAACTACAATATATTGGTAAGTTGCTACGCTCTCGAGACGTTGACCCCATCACAGAGGCTTTAGATAAACTGAAAAATCGCCATAATCAGCAAGTTGTTATTCTGCATAAGCTTGAAGACCTGCGTACACGCCTTATTGAAAATGGTGATGATGTTATCGAAGAAGTCGTTGCTCTGTTTCCCCATACAGATAGACAACAACTTAGGGCATTGGTACGTAACGCTAAAAAAGAGCGTGAAGGCAATAAGCCACCAAAAGCCTTCCGCCAAGTTTTTCAATATTTAAAAGAGCTGTCCGAAAGCGCTTAAATCACCATCCCCTATACCACTCACAATATGCTATAGGGGATGATGTCAAAAATAGATTAAAAACTAACCCCTAAACATTGCCTTGCTTCTTTTATATCAACTTCATATTCACCCATAATGAATTTTTTAAGGTTCTCTCTGAGTACGATTGCATCAATAATTGTTTGATCTTCTAAGACACTATCAATAACCAATGTATTCCAATTTTTGACGGCTAATAGTGCTTGAGCCACCTGATTACCATAGAACGGATTATCACTCTTTAGAAAATTAGCGATATATTGTAGCTTAGGAAGTTTTTGTAAAATATTGATATGACTTTCTTCCATATAGAGAATTGAAAAAGAGAGTTTTTTTAATTTTTTTAACTCAGAAAACTCATCAGGTAGCCATCTCATTTTATGATTATAACTCATATCCAAGTGTGTAAGATGTGTTGACTTGGTTAATGCAATTGGAAAAGTATCCATTAGACAATGGCTGATATTCAGTTCATATAATTTGGGTTGTGGTGCAGTAATATTGATATTTGCATTACCCGATAGCAGTAACACCTTTAAACTTTGAAGTGCTTTATCGATAAGAAATAAGGTTTCTTCATCTTGAAAACCAAGATCTAAATATTCTAAATTGACTACCTGATATAAAATACAAGGGAACTCGGTAAAATTACAATGGCTTAACAGCAGTTTTTTCAGTTGATTGAGTACAGGTAGTCTTTCGGGTAAACTTGAAATAGTGTTAAAACTTAAATCAATGGATTCTATCTGATTGATATTTAATATATCTATTGGAAATTCAGTCAACGAGCAGCACGCTAAATTAATGGATTTTAAATGGTCAGTCTGCATGCCCTTCAACGATAATTTTTTTAGCGGATTATTTGATAAATCTAGCTCTTTAATATTTTCAAGCTGAAATATTTCTTCGGGTATTTCTGTAAGATTTAGGTTAGACAAATTAAGTTTAGCATTTTTTGATGCTTTAAACTTATCTATTGCCTTCTGAACTTGACTTACTATATTACCATTTTTCTTAATCGAATTACCTTTTTTTATCGCCTCAATGATTTTATCTATTTTGATATTTTCTTCGGCGTCATCATAATACTTTCCAGATAATACGTCTTTTGCATGATACCTTAAATCTTGGAAACCTAAAAAGATACCTTTACTCCCCTTATCATAGATTGAAAAACAGTGGTCATCCGAAATAATATATTCCGCTGTGACTTTACCTGTTATATTTATCACTCCATGATTATAAATTCCTATCATGGTTTGCTCAACGGTCACATCCCCCTTGATGATAATACAAGCTCCCCCAAATGCTATGTTCTTAGCTGATACATTCCCTTTTACAATAACGGTTGGACCATAATCTACATTACTTTGAGTTAACGCATTTTCGATAATAAGGTCTTTTTCAAAAAGAATAATAGTCCCTCCCATCTCGTCTATATCATCAATTTCTAAAGAGTCCAATGTGACACTTTCTTTGACCCGTAAAAGTCGACCGTTATAATAATCCTCAAGATAACTAGGTAGAAACTCGAGATGGTATTTTTTAACACAATCGGAAAAACTGATGTTTATTCTTTCAAAAAAATTCATTTCCCTTACCTTATTTAGCATTATTTTATTATAATAAATCTAGCTTTAGTCATAAATATTCAATTATCATTAACCTTGCGATAAATGTAAAATGATTAAACCCAATAACAGTAGAATAATCATTATTAGGATATAAATAACGTAATAATCCTAAAAAACGTTAGCTATCTTGCATTTGCTTGATAGTCATACAATGTCTCCGTATGATACTGACGTTAATCATATTCTTACCCGTATTATCGCGGCTGCTATCCCCGATAACCTTATGTGGAAGATATGGATAATTCAAGAAATCGAGCATGGCGTAGAGCCAAAAATAGAATCCACTCGCCGCGAAAAAAACGAGATCGCTTTCCCGCTGAGAAAAACTGGAAACAGATGTATGGGCGTAGGAAAAAATTATTCGCGCGACACAGCTAGGTATGGCATACCCCCAAATCAGTAACAGACAGCTTGCTCTGAAAGGTTTGGAGGAAATACATAACAGTAAATGAATATTTTATTTATTTGTAGTCGTAACCAATGGCGTAGCCCAACCGCAGAGCAAATTTGGCGCCACCATCCAAGCTGGTCGGTACGCTCTGCTGGCACCAGTAGCAATGCAAGACGCCGAATTACCGCAGATTTGCTCCGTTGGGCTGATGTTATTTTTGTCATGGAACAAAAACATAAAGATCGGCTAAAAGCCAATTTTACTCGCCTACTCGAACACAAATCACTTTATGTACTCGATATTCCTGATGAGTATCAATACATGGACCCGCAATTAATTGAGATACTTAAAGATATTGTTCCAAGTTATCTCAGCGAGTTTATCCCGTAAGAAATGACGATAAGTGAAACCTTTTTTAATTACCCTTAAAGAAGGTTTTATCACAAAATTGATTGAGCCAACATCGAACCTACCGTGTTATCTATTTTATGATTAAAAAAACATTTTATTGGCTTATTCAATATAAAAACCCAAATTCAAACACAATAGGATGTTATCAAAAATGAAAAAATGGTTAGCCTCTCTTTTTAAAAAAGGACAAGAAAATTATCCTGTCGTTTGGAATACGAATATCACGCCAATCTATCAGCATTTATTGCCTTGGATAAACGAATTATCCCCACTCCCTGAATCACTGTCTGAGCTCCCAGATACAACTGAAGTCGATGAAAATACAATTCGTTGGGCTAATGGCGCTGAAGATGGTGTATTCAGCCACCACGGAATGGGGGCTTCTGAAATCACTGCTAGCGAAATTTACACTTCACTAAAAAGAGCGCTGGAGAAAAACGACAAAGAATCGGTTTATCATTTCTATCAGCAAGTCGCCGAACAAAGCCCGTTATCTTATATCGACGATCTAATCCATTTAATCGTCGATAAACAAGAGATCCATGCGCCAAAATTGGAAGCCTTTACCGACTGGTTACTCCACAATAGCCCCGATACTAATGTGGTTAAATTGGCCATTTCCTTTACTGTGTTTTTTCCAAGTGATGAACGCCTTAAGACACTTTATTGTCTTGCTTGCCATGATGAATTCACGCTTTACACTATTATCCCAATCCATGCGATGCTCACATCCACATCTGACTATGATGCAATGTGGCTAAAGTTAGCAAAACGTGTTGAAGGCTGGGGGCGCGTACATCTTATTGAACATCTACCCGATGAAATAAGTGAGGAAACCAAGCAATGGATACTGACTACAGGCTATCAAAATAGTGTTATGGTTGAATATACCGCTTGGCACTGTGCAACCTATTGCCACTTGGCAGATGCATTAGAAACACAAAATGATAGCCAATTATTAGTAGCCTCATCCGATATTATTCAAGCGTTGCTAGGCGGTGGACCGGCACGTGATATCAATGACTATGATGATGCTTTTCGTTGTTGCTTCAATTACTTGAGCCGCATTTTAGAACAAGATTATTTATTAGACTATTATTTTACTGTACTCGGCATTAATGATTATTTTCAAGAAAATAGCGAGAAATTTGAAAATAGCACAGCCATCACTTCATTAGCACAAACTATATTGGATAACCCTATATGGGATAAATTAATCGCTCAAGGTTTAAATAGTGATGATGATATCTTATTCCGTAATAGCACCAGTATAGCCAGAGCCCGTGGTCAAGATATCTTCCCTTATCTATACGAAAAACAGTTAAATCATCCTGAGAATGATTTGTGGTTTGAGTTAATGAAAACGAACGATATAGACCAAGTCAAACAAGTGATAGCCTTAGCAGAGCAGCAGCTCCCATTAGAAGCAATATCGACAGGGCCGAGTGATAGCCTTGGTCTTGGTGCTGGCTATGTACAACATGGAAAACTTGATTTTATTTTACAAGAATTACCGCGTTTTCCTGGTGTCGGTTTATCTATGATCCTCTGTGGGTTGCAAAGCCCTGTAGTGCGTAACCGTAATATGGCTCTTAGGGCATTAGCGAATTGGAAAAGAGAAGATTGGCCTCAAGACTTAGAGCCATTGCTGACTCAATGTCATGCCATTGAGCCGGATAACGAAGCCAAGGCAAGATTTGCAGCCCTCTTACGGGGCGAGCCACTTGAAGATTAATAAAATCAGGCTGGTTGACTTCAATCAGCCTTATTTTATATTCAGTTAAATTGAGTTTTTATTGAGTGAAGTAATGTTGGGAATTCTGTATACCCTTCTCTATCAAGGAAATGCCCAGCTTCTTCCTCAATAATCACTTCGGTTTGTAATGCCTTGGCGAGTGTTTGTGATGATTGTGGTGAAACGACCCAATCATTGGTAGAGATAATTGAAATCCTTTTATCTGCTATATCAATTAAATATGGGTAATCCAATCGGCTCAACGTGTGAGGCTTTAATTCAGGTAGTGTGCTTTGCTCCTGATCAAAACCCGCTACTAAAATATAGCCACCGACTTTATTGCCTTTTGCAACCTGCTGCTCTAAAAAGCGCAATACGGTCACACACCCTAGGCTATGCCCAATAAATAGGGTATTTTCATCAATCTCAATTGCTAAATTTTTGAGATGTTGTTGCCACTTTAATGGCTCGGGTGATAGCGGTTCAGGCATTTCAGGTACATACACTAACGCGCCTAACGACGTCAACTCAGCCTTTAACCATGGAAACCAGTTTTTTTCTGGTGAAGCGGTATAACCATGCACAATGACAAACTTCTTACCTTTCAATGACTCATTTTGAGAAACGTCATTTGCCATTTTTATTTCTCCATAACCCTAATCAGTTGGCATATACTATACCATGCATAGTTTAATGGTTATTTAGAATTTTTCGTTATATCTAGGGCGAAAATAAACTCATCTTCCCACATATCTTGTGCATCATTCATTACATCAATAATATCCGAGAATTCTATCCGCTGAGTTGATGTCATGTGGCTAAAAACAATGGTAATAGGCAGCTCTAGCCCCGCAGAGACCATATCCCAAAGAGCATCAAGATTGTGACCAAACCAATTTGGCAGCGAGAACCGTTGTGAAAATTGCAAATAAAAGTCTTCAACTGTTTTGATCTGCCGAAAGTCAAAAACTATTTTTTGGTTCATCGCTGCTATCTCTTAGTTTACCTGCTGGAAGCTTTTATAGTGATCTGTGGTGACATAAATCATGCCATCGGAGGAGTATAGCAAACGGTCTGCACCACGGTGCCCACAGTTGTAATTGATATCAGCCTCATACCATTGACGATTCGGAGCGATGGGTAACCGCTTCTCTCGATTAGAGAACCTATCTCCCCCAATCGCTTTCCCAGGTAGTACATCACACAGGTTACCCTGTTTCGGCTCCCAACCAGCCTGACGAGCCGCTTTTTTCGTGATGTAAAAACTCGGCAATTGCTGATGTTTTTGCATATAGCTCACCACATTTGCCTGTTTGGTTAGTTCATCAATTTTCTGGGGATGCGGCTGTTGTTCTGTTGTTTGCGCTGGCACTGAAGCAGGCCTTTCGGCCTGTTTTTTGTCTTGTTGTTCACCCGCATTAAAATATAAGCTAAGCGCGATCAAGACCGCCATCAACAGCATTGAAATAATCCGTTTATTCATTGCTTAATTCCAATTTATGCGGTGCCGCCAACAGTCATTTTATCCAATTTCAGTGTCGGTTGCCCAACACCAACAGGCACACTTTGCCCTTCTTTTCCGCACACACCCACTCCCTTGTCGAGCGCAAGATCGTTACCTACCATGGAGATTTGCTGCATTGCTTCAACGCCAGAACCAATGAGCGTTGCGCCTTTAACCGGAGAGGTAATTTTGCCATTTTCAATTAGATAAGCTTCAGAAGTTGAAAAAACAAACTTACCGGAAGTAATATCAACCTGACCACCACCAAAATTAGGTGCGTAGATGCCTTTATCCACGCTAGAGATAATCTCTTCAGGCGTTGACGTACCCGGCAACATATAGGTATTGGTCATACGAGGCATTGGTAGGTGCGCATAAGATTCACGACGCGCATTTCCGGTTGGTGCGACCCCCATTAAACGTGCATTCAATTTATCCTGCATGTAATTTTTCAAAATACCATTTTCAATCAAGACATTATACTGACCCGGTACACCTTCATCATCGATGGCTAAAGAGCCTCGACGGCCTGCAATTGTGCCATCATCAACGACAGTACAAAGAGGAGATGCGACCAGCTCACCAATTTGCCCTGAGAAAACAGACGTGCCGCGACGGTTAAAATCACCTTCTAAGCCATGTCCTACCGCTTCGTGAAGCAATACGCCCGGCCAGCCTGCCCCCAATACAACAGGCATCATACCAGCTGGCGCTGCAATCGCTGACAGATTAACCAGTGCCATACGTACCGCTTCTTTCGCATACTGCTCTGCAAGCACTTGTCCTTGATGAATTTCAAGAAAATATTCGTAGCCATAGCGCCCGCCGCCGCCGCTAGCACCGCGCTCACGCTTACCTTCATGCTCCACCAGCACACTGACAGATAAACGAACTAATGGGCGAATATCGGCCGCTAACGTACCGTCCGTTGCTGCTACTAATACTTGCTCATAAACACCCGTTAGGCTTGCATTGACTTCGATCACTCGCGGATCTTCTGCTCTTGCAACCTGATCAATACGGTGCAATAACGCAATTTTGTCCTCTCGTGACAAGCTTTGCAGTGGATCCGTTTCTGAGTATAGCTTCTTGTAGCCCACTTCAGTCAAAATTTGTGATTTACCGTTACCTTGCTCGCTGACGATGCTACGTGCCGCAGTCGCGCTTTGCTGTAACGCCATCAACGAAACCTGATCGGCATAGGCAAATCCCGTTTTTTCGCCACTTATCGCTCTAACACCGACGCCTTGGTCAATGTTATAAGAGCCGTCCTTGATGATGCGATCTTCTAATACCCACGCTTCGTGGTAGCTTGATTGAAAATAGAGATCCGCATAATCAATTTTACGCTCAGATAACAAGCCTAGTGTGTCGTACAGTTTTTGATGGTCAAGACCATTGGCGGCCAGCAAATGTTCGCTGACAGAAGCTAAACTCATATTGGTTACTCTTTTATTGTGTCTTTTTTAATCAATGAAGTCAGTTGCGGCCTAAAGCGGTTATGTTTCACCACTCGGATTTGTTCCCGCATCCCACTTAAATTTTCAGTTTGAATATTTAAAACCGTCGATGCTACAGCATCAACGTTCTTTTTCATAACTTTACCCCAACCATCGACGGCTAAGGTGTGGCCCCACGTTCTGCGCGTACCATGTACACCAACTTGAGCGGGCGCTAATATAAAACATTGGTTCTCTATCGCCCTTGCACGCAGCAGTGGCTCCCAATGTGCTTTACCGGTATAACGCGTGAAAGCGGCAGGTACAGAGATAATCTCAGCCCCCTGCTCACGCAAGGCTTGGAATAAACCAGGGAAGCGGAGATCATAACAGATTGTCATACCTAATCGACCTACAGGCGTATCAACCACCGTGATATGTTCACCACGCTGATAAATAACCGATTCATTATAGGTTCCCTGCTCATCTTCAATATTCACATCAAACATGTGGATCTTGTCATAGCGCGCCTGAATCTGCCCTTGGGAATCAATTAAAATACTGCTGCTCGTAATGCGTTCAGGATCCTCACGGCTGATCAATGGCATTGAGCCAATTAAAATCCAGACATTGTAGCGCTTCGCCATATTGGCAATAGCTTCTTGTAAAGGGCCTTGCCCTTCTTTTTCGGCCTGTTTACGGTAAGTCGCCGCATCTGCGAACAACAAGGCATTTTCAGGTGTCAATACTAGCTCAACAGTCTCTGGCAACTGCTTAATTTGCTGCTCAATCTGTGCCAAATTATGTTTCGTATTTTTACCGCTGCATAACTGCAAAAGTGCAACATTGCCATTTTTCATTACTCTTGAGTCTCCTTTAGCTGACGCAATACTTCATCAATTTTGGGTTCATCCAAGCTTCCTGTCACACGGTAACGTATCACAGAAATTTTGCTCCATAGCGGACCTAATACTTTTGATGCAGCAAAAACCGCTGCACCCGCAATCGGGTTAACTGCAAATGCCGTTGCTACTCCTACTGTAGCAGATATTTCGGGCGTCACGACCGCTTCACCGTTAATTTGGCGTTTCACCAAATCAATTTCCCCACTTAACGTAATATCGGCAACTAACCCATCAATGTACACATCTTTTGCTGATAGAATACCATTACGGATCTTGGCATTACCTTTAATTGAGTCAAAGTCAAAGTCATTACTAAAGGTATCGCGAAAATCAAATTGAAGTTTGCGTAATAGTGCATCAAAACTCACTAGCCGTAACAGTTGGCCCGCTCGCCCTCCGCCCATTTTAGCGATCGCGCCTTTACCAAGCTTACTTGATAACGCGCCATTAAGGGTTGCAATATCTGGCGACCAAGGCACATCTTGCCAATTGAGTTCGAAATCAAGCGTATAAGGTGAACCGATAATAGGAACTAAAATACCATAGTAAGCGGCTGTTTCATCAAATTGCTCCCCACTTAAGGAGCCTGCAATTTGTGTACGGTTTTGTTTACCGCTTTGCCATAAAGCATCTAATTTTAATTGAGTGGCGCTATTACTTAATGTTCCACCACTTAGTTGCAATGTATTTCCTTGCGGCTTCAAGTGGGCACTCAATTTCCCTAATTTTTGTCCACCTGCCCAGCAATCTTGGCAATTAACCGTCATTTCAGGCCAATGGCTAAAATTGAATGAGGAAGAGTCATTGCTACTGGTTGTTTGTTCTCCAGGGAATGCCATTGGGTTGTAATACAGGTAATCGATATTCAGCACCCAAGGCTGTTGAGCAAAAATCTGTAATTCCCCTTTAAGATTTTCGCTTGATACCTTAATTTGCTGCTCTTTAGCCAACAAATTAAATGAGAGGTCTAAATTTTGCCATGCTTGTCCACCTAAAGATAGGGATGGTGTCTTCACTCTCACTGTTTCAGGTAAGCCAATATTTATCGATTTACCACCTTGATCTGCTGAAAAAAATGTATCGACTGTTTTTAACCATTGTGGGTTAGTAATCACTGGCAAATCAGCAAGTAGCATTGATGACTGCGGTAACTCTGGTGGCTTGCCATTCCATTTTGCCAGAGTGCCTTTTTCTAAACGTAATTGTGGTGCTCTCAGATCCCAACGCGTGTTGAAACCAATACGCCGACCAATATCACCGCCTATATTTAAATGTGTCGATGAGCCTTTAGCTGTTGCATTGACCGTCCCTAACTCTTTAAGTAAGCGATCGTCCAATGCAGGGAGGCGGCTTTTCAGTTTTTTTAAACCAGCGGAGAATTCCACGGCAAGAGCCATATCATCGGACGGCGAATGTGGAAGTGTAATTTCAATATGACTGTTCCAATCGCTGGTTCCCGCCACTTTTTGCTTTAATGAATCAGGCAATTGAGCAATTTTTGCTATATCCCAATTTCCCCCTAGATCCACCTTCACTTGGTAATCTTTAGGGTTATCAACCGTTGAAAAATTGACGTCGACAGGTTGCCCCAGCCATTGTGCTTTTAATTTATCACCGACCAAATCGCCGTTGTTAAATTTAAACTGCCCCGTCAACTCCGTGAGCTTACTGTCGATAGGCTTAATCAATAAATCATTTTTATTCAGATTGATATTCCCTTTCGCGTTAACTTCCTTGCCGTGTGCTAACGGAATAGATAAAGCGAGATCACCTGTTACCATGCCTCCAATTTGCAACTCATCTAACGTATTGCCAATCGAGCTTTTCAGTGGTGTCATACTAAAATACTGCTGTATTTGTGAGCCTGTACCCGCTAAATCAGCCTTAATAAATAGCATTTCATTTTGATAATTCGGAATATCAGCGGTTAGCTGTGTGGCTGTTGCTTCACCTAATTTGACACTGTCTGCACGCATTGCCAGACCTGAACGTTTAAAATCAAGGTTAATGTCTAAATTAGATAAAGCAGGCCAACCTTTATCATACTCAAAGGTCGCTTTGCGTAAGGGCACAAAGACTTGGAACTGACCATCGTTCTGATTAAATGGGAAATGTTTAGGGTCACCCTTGAAGACGACTGTCGCATCTTTCGCTTGCCCTGCGATGATAGCGTTTGATAGATAGTCCGCGAGGCTTTCCCCCATCAACTGTTGCGGGAAATAGCGCCACGCTTCTCCCGCATTATCAATATTGACGCCCGCTAAGATGCTCAGGTCAGTATCATCACTTTTTTTCGACTGATAAAAACTAAACTGCCCATTCGCCCATAATGAAGAGGCCTGTATATCCAGTTGGTCGCTCCACAACTTGAATTGATTGTCATCATTTTGCCAATACAGTTGTCCGCGTGCTTTATCAATTTGAAAAGGGGCTTTAAATTGAGGCTCATAGTCAACATAACTCTTATCTAATGTCGCAGAGAGAACCCCTCGCTGCGCATTCCCGACCAAGACACCCGTGAAGTGATCAACCGAAGGGAGTTGTTTCCATTTTTTCCAACTGACATCCTGCCAGTCCATATCAATTTGCGTGTGCTCAAGTTGATCGGGAGTAATATCTAGAGCGAAAACGGATAATAAACCTTTCGGTTGGCGATGCTGCCATTCTTGCACCGTTTCTGGCGTCACAAATGAAAAAGTAGGTAAGATTTCACTAAGGCGCTCTAACTCAATATTTTTAGCTCGGATCCGCCAGTGATCTTTTTGGTGGTATTTCATCGATGAAGGCAGATAAAGTACCGAAACACTCCCATTCGGCCAAATATATTCATTGGTTTTTAATGTATCTAACTCAGGAATATTAAATAACCAGCCTTCCCCTTGCCTTCTCATGCGGATGAGTAAGTCATTAACTTGTAGGTTTTGCGCTAAAGGGGCTTCCCCCCAATTCGCTTCGCCTTGTCGTAACTGCAAGAGGCCGCTATCAATACGATTATTTTTGATGGTAACCCAAGAGGATAAGCTAAAATTGGCATCGCGCAGCCCAGTATTTTCACGTAACCAGCGACTTAACCATGGCTGCATATCTATATTGTCAGCTTGTAGATAAATGGTGCCGTCGCTCAAGATGCCGTTTTTATCTTTAATATCAATTTTGACTTGCAAAAAACCATGCTGCTTGTTGATCGTTTCTAAGCTAACAAACCCTTGGGCACGGTGGCGGCGTTGCTCATTCAACCAAGTTAATTCAGGTAAAATCAGGGTTGTTTTTTGCTCTGATGGCGTCAGAAAGGTCAGTTGGCTATTTTTGAGAGTAAAATGGTTAAATTGCTTTAGAAATAGCCCTTCAATACTATCACTATCAATGGGTTGTGCACGGCCTTCAAAACTAAAAGGCACTTTATAATCGACATTGAGCTGGTAGAAAGTGATGTCACGAAAACGCCATGTTAAGGAAAGTAACGAGCTCCAAATATCGAGTTCAACGGCGATTTTGCTGGCTTTTGCATCGACTTCTTCATTGCGAACAACCACATCGGTTAAGGTCAGAACCGGCCCAAACGATTGCCATGCCCCCTCAATTTCACCTATTTGTAAGGTGATATCCGTGTTTTTTTCAATATAGCCAATGATATCTTGCCGGTAATAGTTGATATTCGGTAAGAAGAAACGTAGCCCAGTGAGCAGCAATGCACCAAGCAGCAGCACGATAGCCGTCGTCATCCATACTACCCGTGGCAGTCGTTTCACCCGTTTCTCCTTCACGTAAAAACTACATCATGATGACATCAAACTGTTCCTGACTGTATAACGATTCAGTCTGAACTTTAACCTGCTTACCGACAAAAATTTCCACTTCCGCAAGGGCATGAGACTCGTCACCAGTCAGTGCATCAACCACTGATTGGGAAGCATAAACTAAGAACCTATCTGCATCGATTGTGCGATGAACACGAACAATTTCTCGTAAAATTTCATAACACACGGTTTCAACCGATTTTACTGTGCCACGCCCTTGGCAAGTTGGGCACACATCACACAAAACATGTTCAAGGCTCTCTCGGGTACGCTTACGCGTCATTTCCACTAGCCCTAGCTGAGAAAAGCCATTGATCGTGGTTTTTACTTTGTCTTTACTAAGCGCCTGCTCCAAAGAGGCTAAAACACGGCGACGGTGCTCGATATCACTCATATCAATAAAATCGATAATAATAATACCGCCCAAATTTCTCAGCCTTAACTGACGAGCAATCGCTTGGGTCGCCTCTATATTGGTGTTAAAGATGGTCTCCTCAAGATTGCGATGCCCTACAAACGCCCCTGTATTGATATCGATTGTCGTCATCGCTTCAGTTTGATCGATAATCAAATAACCACCTGATTTCAATTCGACTTTCCGATCCATCGCGCGTTGGATCTCGTTCTCTACGTCAAACAAATCAAAAATCGGCTGGTTACCTTGATACAATTCAAGCTTAGCTGTCATTTCAGGAACATATTCTTCAATAAACTCCTGTAACTCCTTATAGGTTAGACGAGAATCCACACGAATTCTATCTAATGAAGCCCCCGCAAAATCACGAATTATTCGGTAAGCGAGTGATAATTCGCCATAAATTTTGGTGCGAGTGACATTACGTTTCTTCCGTTCAATGACTTTAGCCCACAAACGTTTGAGAAATGCCGCATCTTGCTTCACTTCATCTTCACCCACCCCTTCAGCAGCGGTGCGTATGATAAAGCCACCATTTTCATCACAATATTGAGACACGCACTCTTTTAAACGCTCGCGTTCACTTTCACTTTCAATGCGCTGTGACACACCAACATGTGAAGCTCCCGGCATAAATACCAGATAGCGAGAAGGCAATGTAATATCTGTCGTGAGCCTTGCACCTTTCGTGCCTAAGGGATCCTTCACGACTTGAACAATCAAGTCTTGCCCTTGTTTAACAAGTTCAGCGATATCTCTAACATGGAAATTCTTTTGCTCATCCCCAGCAATGCACTCGGTATGAGGCATAATATCGGAGGCATGTAAGAAGGCAGCTTTATCCAGACCAATATCAACAAAGGCCGCCTGCATACCGGGCAACACACGGCTCACACGACCTTTGTAGATATTCCCTACAATTCCTCTTTTTGCTTCTCGCTCTACGTGGATTTCTTGCAAAATCCCACCATCAATATAAGCAACGCGCGTTTCAGATGGTGTAACATTTACTAGTAACTCAGCCGTCATGACATCCCCTTACCATCACTTAACGCTAAAAATCGTTGTATTAATTCATCTGTTTCTACTAACGGTAAACCAACAACTGCATGATAGCTGCCATTTATACGCCTTACATAACAGCCACCCTTACCTTGGATCCCATAGGCTCCAGCTTTATCCATAGGCTCCCCTGACTTTATATAATCCTGTATTTCAGTTAAAGATAACTCGCGGAACGTCACATCTGTCACAATCAATGCGCTGAGTGTGCGATCCATATCCGAGATTGCGACAGCCGTCATCACTTGGTGCGTATTTCCCGAAAGGGCTGACAGCATTTCTTAAGCATGCTGTTCATGGCGAGGTTTCTCTAGGATTTGATTATTAAGAACAACAATGGTGTCTGCCCCAATTACCGGGCATTTTTTCGGCGCTATTTTAACCCCCGCCTGTGATTTCTCCCGCGCCAAACGTTGAACATACGCTTCAGGAGTTTCACCCGGTTGCCATTGTTCCTCAACGTTGGGAAGCAAGATATCAAAATGATATCCTAATAGTTGCACAAGCTCTCTTCTTCTCGGCGAACCAGAAGCCAAATAAATATAACTCATAAAACGATATTCCAGAGATAATTGCCAGCCGGTAAAAATCTTAACACACTGAAAACTGACGACGAATTTTCCGTAATAGCAAAAACAGCCATGGCCACAGAATACCATTTACGAGACTATTCCAGAATACTTGAGGGTGGAATAATACCTGAGAAGAGACAAATTCAGCCCAAAAAACAGTCATATCCAGTATGATTGTCAGCAACACAATGATTAAGGCTTGCTGCCACAGCGCCATATTTCTCAGTAATTGGTATTTATAGGAGACAAGATAACAAATAATACTGTATGAAAGGGCGTGAACCCCCAATGCCGAACCTTGAATAGAGTCAACAATAATGCCAAGAATAAAGCTCGTTCCCACACTTACACGGTGCGGTAACGCCATAACCCAGTAGATAAGGATCAAAAGTAACCATGATGGCCGATAAAACGTAAATTGTTCCGGCCATGGGACCAATTGCAAAATCAATGCAATGAAAAAAGAAATCCAAATAATACTGCGACCATTACCGCGATATTCATCCATTTAACTAACCCTCTTTACCCATAGCCATTATACCTTCCTTTATGGTTGGGCTTCTTGAGACATTGATGGAGGTAACGGTGGACCCTGAATTTCACTCGGGTTTGGTAATACTTGTGGGAGCACCTTCATCAGACGCTCATTGGCAGCGCGATAGACCTCTGAAGGCTGTAATGGTGTAACGGCATCGTTATCATTACCCCATAATAGTAACAAATAGCGTAAGCGCTGCAACTCAGCACTTGGCCTTGCGCTAATAATCGTATAAGCCCGCTGAGTATCGTGCTTAACATTAGAGACAACGGCCACAGGGTAGCCTTCAGGGAAACGACCACCTAAACCGGATGTGACCAAAACATCCCCAACGCGAATATCCGTATTTTCAGGCAGTGGCTCTAACTGTAAGTCATCGGCACACCCCGACCCCGCGGCGATCACTCGGATATCATTACGTAATACCTGTACCGGTAGCGCATGGGTCGTGTCACAAATCAGCAAGACGCGACTATTAAATTGGCTAACACCAACGACTTGCCCTACAACCCCTTTATCACTAATGACGGGCTGCCCTTCGTACACATTATCATTTTCACCTTTATCGATAACGACTTGGTCTCGATAAGGCGTGTTCGCTCCCGAGATCACTTGTGTGACCATCATGTGCTCATCTTGACGGAGCGGTGAGCCAAGTAATTCTCTCAGGCGAGCGTTCTCTTGCTTTAATTGTTCGAGCAAAAGACTATCTGCTTTTTTCAACAACAATTCCTGACGCAATGCCTTATTTTCAAACTGGAGTTGTTCACGCGAGGAGAAATTTTCCGAAATATTATCAAGAAATTGACGTGGGCCATTAGCCAAAAAGTAAAATGGGCTAACCGCCGTGTCTAGATAGTTACGGATTTTATTGAAAGGCTCAAAGCGATGATCGATCACGACCAGTGCGATTGCGGCAATAACAGCAATAAAAATACGCAGCTGGAGCGATGGACCTCGCCTAAAAATCGGCTTCATGTATGGCTGTGTTTCACTAAGTTCGGAGGAACAAAAATAGGCAAATCAGCAGCCGGGGCCAAAGCCCCAGCTTGCCTATAGCGTTATTTAGTCATCGCTAAACAGATCGCCACCGTGCATATCAATCATCTCTAGTGCTTTACCGCCACCACGAGCAACACAGGTCAAAGGATCTTCAGCAACGATAACAGGTATACCTGTCTCTTCCATTAGTAAGCGATCAAGGTTACGTAGCAGAGCACCGCCACCAGTTAATACCATACCGCGTTCTGAAATATCAGAAGCTAATTCAGGAGGGCACTGTTCTAATGCTAACATGACAGCACTAACAATACCGGTTAGTGGCTCTTGCAATGCCTCTAAAATTTCATTTGAATTCATTTTGAAGCCGCGCGGCACACCTTCAGCGAGGTTACGACCACGAACTTCTATTTCATAAACTTCATCAGTTGGGTAAGCAGAACCGATACCATGCTTAATACGCTCAGCGGTTGCTTCACCAATTAAAGAGCCATAGTTGCGACGAACATAGTTAATGATCGCCTCATCAAAACGGTCACCCCCAATGCGAACAGAAGAAGAATAGACAACACCATTCAACGAAATAACCGCTACCTCGGTAGTACCACCACCGATATCAACAACCATTGAACCTGTCGCTTCAGAAACCGGCAACCCAGCACCAATTGCCGCAGCCATAGGTTCTTCAATTAAAAAGACTTCACGTGCACCCGCACTTAACGCAGATTCACGAATTGCTTTACGTTCAACTTGAGTTGCGCCAACAGGAACGCAGACCAGCACGCGAGGGCTTGGGCGAAGGAAACTATTGCTATGAACCTGTTTGATAAAATGCTGAAGCATTTTTTCAGTTAAGAAAAAGTCTGCAATAACACCATCTTTCATTGGTCTTATCGCTGAAATGTTACCTGGTGTACGCCCCAGCATTTGCTTAGCTTCACCACCAACAGCCGCGACGCTTTTTGGCGTACCTGAGCGGTCTTGGCGAATAGCGACAACAGAAGGTTCATTTAATTTTACGCCTTGTCCTTTGACATAAATAAGGGTATTGGCCGTACCCAAGTCAATTGACAAGTCATTAGAAAACATGCCACGAAATTTTTTAAACATAACGAAAGGGTTATCCTGCAAGCTGGGGACGAATAAAAACCCGTCTACTCTACCAACCACTTGAAGCTGTCTCAAGGCGTTAATGAGCCGCTTCGAAAAATATGGTTAATCCATCTGTTGTTACAGCACAAATGACTGTACATGCCTCTTTAGAAAACGAAGCAGATAACAACCTTTAAAAAGGGCCATTTATTGGTGAGTAAATTTAACTTATTTATGCATAAATTTATCAACAGACAATAGCACTTTGGTTGTTATATACGCCGTCTTCTCTTCCACCCTGTGTTGACAAGTTTTTATAGCTACAAGTTCAAATAATATTTTGTTATTTTTTTTATTGTTGCACATCGACTAGCTTCACAGCTAAACACGTGCATTTTCTGTATGTTAGTTCCATTACTCACTAAAGAAACTAGGTAATGGTACTTATTCACAAACAGAAATCTTCGTAACGTGATATTTTGCACGATAAAACAGTGTTTATGCCAGAAAAAATTACATTTTTACAAATTAATTACAATAGTAATGATACGAGCGTCACAACTCACTCGGTTGCGATAAAGTTGCCATGATAGATATCATTCATTATTCTTAAATTGACTAAAAAATCCCCTCAAAATTAGGAGCGAAGTATGAAAGCCCTCGTCCTACAGAAACACGATGACCAACTCATATCCGATATCCAATCCATTCCCACTGAACAACTTCCTGCTGGCGATGTTATCGTGGATATTTATTGGTCCACATTAAATTATAAAGATGCCCTCGCTATCAGTGGTAAGGCAGGGATTGTACGTCAATACCCCATGGTGCCCGGCATTGATTTCTCGGGTGTCGTACACCACAGCGAAGATCCTCGCTTTAGTGTCGGCCAACATGTTTTACTCACAGGCTGGGGTGTAGGCGAAACGCACTGGGGTGGACTGGCGACACAAGCTCGTGTTCCCGCAGATTACCTCACCCCGCTTCCTGAAGATCTATCACTACGCCAAGCGATGATTATCGGTACGGCAGGCTTCACCGCTATGCTCTGTGTCAACGCATTAGAAGATGCTGGGATCACGCCAGAGAGAGGGGAAATTATTGTCAGTGGCGCTAGCGGCGGTGTCGGCTCTACCGCAATACAGCTTTTATCATCGTTAGGCTATGATGTCGTTGCCATCTCAGGACGCGCCGAAAACAGTGACTATTTGCAGCAAATAGGGGCGAAAAGAGTGCTACCACGAAGCCAATTTACCTCCCCGGCCAAACCACTTGATAAGCAATATTGGGCTGGTGCAATTGATACGGTAGGCGCAGAGGTACTCGCGAATATATTAGCCCAAACACAATATAATGGCGCTGTCGCGGCTTGTGGCCTAGCCGGAGGATTTTCATTACCGACGACTGTCATGCCATTTATTTTGCGCAATATTCGCCTGCAAGGCGTCGATTCTGTTTACTACCCTGCCGCGAAGCGCTCCGCCGTTTGGCAACGCCTCTCGCAATTACTTCCTGAGTCATTTTATACACAGGTTACCTCAGAAATTACCTTAACGCAGTCCATTGAGTACGCACAAAAGATCTTAAAAAATCAGATAACAGGGCGTACACTGGTGAACATTTCGCGTTCATAATTTGAATTTGTGCGGAGATATTCAGAAATTTGGATTACCGCACAATTCAAAAAATAAATTCGGGTAATTTCTCTGATAAGACCAGTATTTTGCTGTCATATGCCACGAAATAATTATAATAGCGTTTTTTATCGATAAAGATTTCATTTATTTTTATGATAAAAGATGACAAACCGCCAACATCAGGTTATGTTGTCAGGTTATTGACATATCGTCGGAGTTAGCACCACAATGACAGAAGATATTCACATTTTACTCCTCAATGGACCGAATCTAAACCTACTTGGCACAAGGGAGCCAGAGAAATATGGTAATCAAACTCTGGTAGATATTGTCTCCAAGTTAACCGCAGAAGCGGAACAGCTAGGTGTAAAATTGAGTCATTTTCAGTCTAATGCAGAACATGAGTTGATTGAAAAAATTCATGCTGCAAAAGATAACGTAGATTTTATTCTGATTAACCCGGCGGCATTCACACATACAAGTGTTGCCCTACGTGATGCATTATTAGCAGTTGCACTCCCGTTTATCGAGATCCATCTGTCTAATGTGCATGCCAGAGAACCGTTTCGCCATCACTCCTATCTTTCCGATAAAGCTGTCGGTGTGATTTGTGGTCTTGGTGCTGACGGTTACAGTTTCGCGTTACAGGCAGCGGTTAACCGTCTGTCATAAATCAATTAAATCCAAATATAAGAGTACGGAATCATATCCATGGATATTCGTAAAATTAAAAAGCTGATCGAACTGGTCGAAGAGTCTGGTATTTCTGAACTGGAAATTTCTGAAGGTGAAGAATCAGTACGCATCAGTCGCGTTTCAGCTACTTCTCAGGTCATGACGGCTCCTCAACAATTTTATTCAGCGCCAGCAGCTCAGCCAGCATTAGCTACCGCTGTTGCACCTGCTCAAGAAGCGGCGGCGGCTGCCCCAGCTCCAGCAGCGGCTGCTGTTGCGGGCCACCAAGTTCGCTCACCTATGGTGGGAACTTTCTACCGTTCACCAAGCCCTGAAGCAAAACCATTTATTGAAGTTGGCCAAACTGTCAACGTCGGTGATCCACTTTTCATCATCGAAGCAATGAAAATGATGAACCAAATCGAAGCAGAAAAAGCAGGTGTTGTGAAAGCAATCCTGGCAGAGAACGGCGAGCCAATTGAATATGACCAGCCGTTGGTGGTTATCGAATAACGAGGCGTTTCCATGCTGGAAAAAATTGTCATTGCTAACCGTGGCGAAATCGCACTGCGTATTCTTCGTGCCTGTAAAGAGTTAGGCATTAAGACCGTAGCTGTGCACTCCGCGGCAGATAGTGATTTAAAACATGTGCTGTTGGCAGACGAGACTATTTGTATCGGCCCAGCAGCCTCCGCAAAAAGCTACTTGAACATTCCCGCTATCATTTCAGCGGCAGAGATTTCAGGGGCTCAAGCTATTCACCCAGGATATGGTTTCCTGTCTGAAAATGCTGATTTTGCTGAACAAGTTGAACGTTCAGGCTTTATTTTTATCGGACCAAAAGCTGAAACCATCCGCCTAATGGGCGATAAAGTTTCCGCTATCGAAGCGATGAAAATTGCCGGTGTTCCTTGTGTACCAGGTTCTGATGGTCCACTAGGCAGCGATACTGATAAAAACAAAGCTATCGCACAACGTATCGGCTATCCTGTTATCATCAAAGCCTCTGGCGGCGGCGGTGGTCGTGGTATGCGTGTTGTGCGTAACGAAAAAGATTTGGAATCTTCCATCAATCTGACGCGTGCAGAAGCTAAAGCGGCCTTCAATAATGATATGGTTTACATGGAAAAATACCTTGAAAACCCTCGTCATGTTGAAATTCAAGTTATGGCTGATGGTCAAGGCAATGCCATTTACTTGGCAGAGCGTGACTGCTCAATGCAACGTCGCCACCAAAAAGTCGTTGAAGAAGCCCCAGCACCAGGTATTACTCCTGAAATTCGCCGCAATATCGGTGAGCGTTGTGCTAATGCTTGTATCGAAATTGGCTATCGTGGTGCAGGTACTTTCGAATTCCTCTATGAGAATGGTGAATTCTACTTTATTGAGATGAACACCCGTATTCAGGTTGAGCATCCAGTAACAGAGATGGTCACTGGCGTTGACTTGATCAAAGAACAGTTACGCATCGCATCTGGTTTACCATTATCAGTAAAACAGGAAGATGTTATCGTTCGTGGTCATGCGATTGAATGTCGTATCAATGCTGAAGATCCGAATACCTTTATGCCTAGCCCAGGTAAGATCACCCGTTTCCATTCACCAGGCGGCTTTGGTGTTCGTTGGGAATCTCACATTTATGCAGGCTATAGCGTACCGCCATACTATGACTCAATGATTGGTAAATTGATCACCTACGGTGAAACTCGTGAAATCGCCATTATGCGTATGAAGAATGCGCTTAATGAGCTGATCATCGATGGTATCAAAACCAATATTGAACTGCACCAAATGATCATGAATGATGAAAACTTCCAAAAAGGTGGCACTAACATCCACTATTTGGAGAAAAAACTCGGTATTCAGGAGTAATGACTGAAACACTGAGATTCACCTCTCATTCATCAAATACCGGAAAGTCACCTTTCCGGTATTTTTTTATCTCATAATCAAGCTATCATGAATCACATACCCCAAACACCACCACGACAATCAACATAGTGAAAAAACCATGTCTTTTAAACGTAATAAGTGGAAAAACATTGGAAAAACGCCAGACTATCGATTCTCATTGGCGAATGAAAGAACATTTCTAGCATGGATCAGAACCGCGTTAGCACTATTAGCGGGTGCTATTGCCATTGAACAGCTCCTACATGAGGCTGCCGCCCCTTGGCTAAGAACCTTATTAGCGGTTTTTCTTGCATCTGCGGGGGGGATTACCGCCATTATGGCCCTTTATCGCTGGCGACAAAACGAAATCGCTATGCGCAAAGAGGAGCCGTTACAATACACCTCCTTTCTTACTATGATGACGCTATTCATTACCGTCATTGCCGTCATTTCACTCTTCTACGTTCTGCTATAGGCACTATCATGCGTGATCCTGGTTTACAGCCGGAAAGAACACAACAAGCCTGGAGCCGTACTTTGCTCCTGTTAGCAATCAATGGGTTATTATTCTTACGACTAGGGCTAATACATTCGTCATGGCTAGCGTTATTAGGAGCTGTCATTGCGATCGCCCTACTGTGCTTAATTAGCTTCAAAAGGAGTATTTCAACAGCGTATCAAAATAGTGGACTTAAGATAGATAGCTCACTTTTTCTTTATATTACGGCTTTTGCTATTTTTACTATGTCCATCCTATTGATTGTGCACCTGCTGGTAGATAAATAGTACTTACTATCCTACATACTCAAAATTATCTTTGGTTGTAAACTAAGCACCTTGGCTTTCCTTGGTCTGTTTTTTTACACACATTCCTAGGTTTATCGTACAATCCCTGATTATTTTTATTTCTATGAGGGGGAAATACGTATGGATAAACGTTTTCTTCAATCAAACAGGGAAGCTCGCTGGTCACTCTATCTGACGCTCGCCTATTTAGTTGGTTGGGTTATTTGTGCCTATCTTCCGAGTAATGCGATTGGCTTGACAGGTTTACCTTTATGGTTTGAATGGTCATGTCTCATCCTACCGGTCATTTTCATTTTACTGTGTATTATGATGGTCAAAATTATTTTTAAAGATATTCCGCTGGAGGATAGGGATGCAGACTGAAGTTCTACTACCTCTAATTGGTTATCTTGCACTCGTATTCTTGCTATCTGTGTACGCTTATCGCAAACGCACAAAGGGAGAATTCCTCAATGAGTATTTTTTAGGGAATCGCTCTATGGGGGGTTTTGTGCTCGCCATGACGATCACAGCAACCTATGTCAGCGCCAGTTCATTTATCGGTGGACCAGGAGCAGCCTATAAATATGGGCTAGGTTGGGTACTACTTGCCATGATCCAGCTTCCTGCTATCTGGCTATCACTGGGTGTACTAGGGAAAAAATTTGCCATCTTAGCTCGCCGATACAATGCAGTAACACTCAATGATATGCTTTATGCACGTTACCAAAGCCGCTTTTTAGTTGGGTTTGCAAGTATCAGTTTGCTCGTCGCCTTTTTCGGCGCAATGACCGTGCAATTTATTGGCGGTGCACGACTACTCGAAACCGCTGCGGGTATCCCTTATACCTATGGCTTAATGATTTTTGGTATCTCTATCGCACTCTATACCGCTATCGGTGGTTTTCGAGCTAGTGTGCTCAATGATGCCTTACAAGGCCTCGTTATGTTGTTAGGTACGGTTATTTTGCTTGTTGCGATCATTTACCATGCAGGTGGGCTTGGCGCGGCAGTCGAAAAAATTCAGGCCATTGACCCTAAACTGGTTTCCGTAGAAGGTGCCGATGATATTCTTAGTGGCCCTTTCCTTGCCTCTTTTTGGATTTTAGTCTGTTTTGGGGTGATTGGTTTGCCACACACGGCTGTACGCTGTATTTCCTACAAAGACAGTAAAGCCGTTCACCGTGGTATCGTAATAGGCACAATCGTGATGGCAATACTCATGTTTGGTATGCACTTTGCCGGAGCCTTAGGCCGCGCCGTCTTACCTGATCTCACTATTCCAGATCAGGTTATTCCAACATTGATGGTGCAAGTGCTACCACCTTTTGCGGCGGGTATTTTCTTAGCCGCACCAATGGCAGCAATCATGTCAACCATCAACGCACAGCTATTGCAGTCATCAGCTACGATTGTAAAAGATATCTATTTAAGCGCCGCCCCCGAACAAATTAAGAATGAGAAAAAGCTCTCCCGTATTTCGAGTTTTTCAACCTTAATACTCGGTATCTTGCTGCTGTTCGCGGCATGGGATCCCCCCAAAATGATCATTTGGCTCAACTTGCTGGCCTTTGGTGGACTGGAGGCAGTGTTTTTATGGCCACTGGTTTTAGGCCTATATTGGCAAAAAGCCAACAGCAAGGGAGCGATTAGCGGTATGATTGTAGGCGGCGTCTCTTATGCTCTACTGGCATCATTTAAAATCGAAATCATGGGGTTCCACGCCATCGTGCCTTCACTACTATTTAGCTTGATTGCTTTTATAATTGGTAATCTTTTCGGTAAAAATCCAGTACAATCGGCGCCCAATGAGCAGGCTACGCCCGCAAAAAATTAAGTTAAAAGAGAATAACTATGCCTTGGATACAACTCAGACTCAACTCAACAGGCCAACAAGCCGAAGCTCTCGGCGATGAACTTATTGAAAGTGGCGCAGTGTCAGTCACCTTTCAAGATAGTCATGATACCCCTGTTTTCGAACCGTTACCGGGAGAAACACGACTATGGGGCGATACGGATGTTATCGGCCTTTATGATGCTGAAACTGACATGAACATGGTTGTGGCACAACTTGAAAACAGCCCTCTGCTCGAAAAAGGTTTTGTTCACAAAATCGAGCAACTGGAAGATAAAGACTGGGAAAGAGAGTGGATGGACAATTTTCATCCTATGCGCTTTGGGCAACGCCTGTGGATCTGCCCAAGCTGGCGTGATGTTCCAGATCCTAACGCAGTCAATGTCATGTTAGACCCTGGCCTTGCCTTTGGTACAGGTACTCATCCAACAACGTCGTTATGTCTAGAGTGGCTGGATGGACTTGATCTTGAAGGTAAAACCGTCATCGATTTTGGTTGTGGATCCGGTATTCTTGCGATCGCCGCATTAAAATTAGGTGCTGCACAAGCTATCGGGATCGACATTGATCCACAGGCGATTATCGCAAGTCGTGATAATGCAGAGCGCAACGGTGTTTCAGAACGCCTATCACTCTACTTGCCTAAAGACCAGCCAAAAGAGCTACAAGCCGATGTCGTGGTCGCCAATATCTTAGCTGGCCCATTACGTGAGTTAGCGCCTATGATAAGCGTATTGCCTCGTACAGGAGGTTTATTAGGGCTTTCAGGTGTCCTTGCTACCCAAGCAGAAGGGGTGGCCGATGCTTATCGTCAACTGTTTGAGATAGACCCTATCGCTGAAAAAGATGAATGGTGTCGTATCACTGGTGTCAAGCGTTTTTGACAAATTTATAATAAAAATCAGTGAATAATTTCTTTGAAATTAGGGCAGGAATAGATTATCTTATAGCTCAAATATTGTTCAACTGCTGGTGATATTCTATCCTGCTTGAGATTTGAACGGACTAACAGCGGTTTTCGTGTGCTTTTTTACAAACATACCTAACCCATTGTTATAAAAGACTAATAGTTGTATTTTGAAAAAATCAAGATAAAAAAGTTAGTGATAAATAACGGTTTGCTCAAAGTTTGTCCTTTCATATCTCGAAAAAAATGCGTAATATACGCGCCCTTGCAGTCACAGTATGGCCCCCTTTAGTTATGCGAATCGGACAATATCAGTTGAGAAACTGTCTTATTGCTGCCCCCATGGCAGGCATTACGGATAGACCATTTAGGTCCCTCTGTTATGACATGGGTGCGGGGATGACGGTATCAGAAATGCTTTCTTCTAACCCACAGGTTTGGAAGACTGACAAATCGAGACTAAGAATGATCCATCGCGATGAACCGGGGGTGCGTTCCGTTCAAATAGCTGGCAATGATCCCGATGAAATGGCTGCTGCGGCTCAGATTAATGTTGAGAGTGGTGCCCAGATCATTGATATCAATATGGGCTGTCCAGCTAAGAAAGTGAATCGTAAGTTAGCAGGCTCTGCACTCTTGCGCTATCCCGATTTGGTGAAGTCTATCCTGTCGGCAGTCGTAAAAGCAGTAGATGTGCCTGTTACACTGAAGATCCGCACAGGTTGGTCACCTGAAGAACGAAACTGCATAGAAATTGCCAAATTGGCCGAAGATTGTGGTATTCAAGCGCTGACCATTCACGGCAGGACTCGTGCCTGTTTGTTTAATGGTGAAGCTGAGTACGACAACATACGGGCAGTTAAGCAGACTGTTGCCATACCGGTTATCGCCAATGGTGACATTACTGACCCGCTTAAAGCCAGAGCTGTCTTAGATTACACGGGGGCTGATGCCCTAATGGTAGGACGAGCAGCTCAGGGAAGACCCTGGATCTTTCGGGAAATCCAGCATTATCTGGACACAGGTGAAATGTTGCCCCCCATGCCTATGGCAGAGGTGAAGCGCATTATGATTGCGCACGTACAGGAGTTGCACGACTTTTATGGTCAAGGCAAAGGAGCCCGTATAGCGCGCAAACATGTCTCTTGGTATTTAAAAGAGCATGCACCTGATGACCAGTTCCGGCGCTCATTCAACGCCATTGAGGACGCCAGCGAACAGCTGGAGGTGTTGGAAGCATTTTTTGAATATTTTGCGTAAATAAAGATAAGAGCTGACAGAACTATGTTCGAACAACGCGTAAATTCTGACGTACTAACCGTTGCTACTGTAAATTCACAAGATCAAGTAACTCAAAAACCATTGCGTGATTCAGTTAAGCAAGCACTGAAGAACTATTTTGCTCAATTAAACAATCAAGATGTTAATGATTTATATGAGCTGGTATTGGCTGAGGTAGAGCAGCCTTTGTTGGACATGGTTATGCAATATACCCGTGGAAACCAGACCCGTGCAGCCCTGATGATGGGTATCAACCGCGGTACTCTGCGTAAGAAGCTGAAAAAATACGGCATGAACTAATCCTAGTCGGTTAATGCAGTGTTTTTAAAGGCACTTCTTGTTTTTCAAGGAGTGCTTTTTTGTTATGGTTAAAGCCATAGTAAAAAGGCACAGCAAAATTGCTGTGCCTTTGACAGTTAGCATAAAAGGAGATTAAACAATTAACGATATATTGGTAGCAAATTAAACTGAGCAAGTAGCTGGCAAATAATCCCTACAACCCCAAACACAATGACTGCATATATTAACCCCTTCCCTCCCCATACTTTAAACGTTGATTCAGGAAAACGCTCTCTAGCTTTAAGTGCCATCACCGCAGGACAAATAATCGCCCAAATACAGGCCGCCATACCGGCATAGGCAATTGCAACTAAAAACCCATTAGGGAATAACATGCAGAGTATTAATGGAGGTAAGAAGCAAAGTAGTGCAGATTTCATACGTCCAGAGCTGTTATCTTGGAAATTCAACGATGCTAAGATGTAGTCAAATAAACCGATTGCTACCCCTAAGAATGAGCAAAATACGGCGCTGATTGAAAACCACAATAAAAATGTCGCAATATGCTTGCTATTCAGAACTGCGTAAAGTGACTCAATAAAAGCATCAAGATTGCCACCTTTATTGATGATGGTTAAAAACTCTGTTCTAGGTAAATTTCCCATCGTTCCTAATACCCATAGGAAATAGAGAACAAGGGCAAGAATACAACCGATGACACAGCTTTTTACCACTTTTCTTTCATTTTCATGGTACAGCTTATATAAACTACACACATTACCATGGTAGCCAAAAGAAGTGATTGCATAAGGAATGATAATAAAGACAAACGGTAAAAGAGAGGTTTGTGTATCTCCTGTTGGAAGTTTTAAAAGTAAATCCGTTTTTACTACAAAGAAAAGACCTGAGAAAGCTAAGACAAATAATACTATTTTTATCAATAAGAATATTGATGTTAAACGGCTAGCTCCAATACCACTCCACCAAATAGTTGCACCTAATATTAACGTAAAAATAATAAATATAATTCTTAAATTAATATCGAAGCCATAAATGGAGGCTGATTCTTTAATTACAGATCCAGCAGCAGATATATACGCATAGATTAAAATATAGAGGACAAAAATCAATGCTGCATTTGCAATATAACAAGCCCATTTAGGTAATAGTTCTTTTGATATAAAAAAGTAATTTGTTCCTGATCCATATTTAGAAATACATTCGAGAATATATATCCCTGAATGAAACATAAAAAAACAAACAACGAATAGAACAATGACTGAATTTATAAACCATGCTCCTGCCATAATTGTGGGTAAGCTAAACATGCCCGCCCCTATCATAGCGCCACCGAGCACAAAGCCCCCTACCAATATGGAGGGTTCCTTCTTCTCTGACGAATTATTCATGGTTATTCACCTTAAAAATAAGGGTAAAGTTCCCGCATTGCACGGGAACCTGAAGTATTGACTATTATTTAATAGGTTTTAATCTAGCGGTAAAATGCCTTAATACGGGTGGCTCATATTCAAAATCCAACCCTTTTAACGTTGCAAATCTATCTTTAAGGCCAATCAAGGCATCTGCGATATAGTCCATATGGTCGTTGGTATAAACACGCCTTGCTATAGTGAGTCGCATGAACTCCATATCAGCATGTTTCTGTTTCCCTGTTTCAGGGTCACGACCAAGTAAAAATGAACCAATTTCAACAGCACGAACACCGGACTCAAGATAAAGTGCATTAATCACTGCTTGGGCTGGAAATTGCTCGCTCGGTATTTGTGGAACTAACTTTTTACAATCAACAAATACCGCATGTCCCCCTGTAGGGTACTGAATAGGGATCCCCCCTTCACGTAAGCGATCACCTAAGTATCTCACTTGACCAATACGATAATGTAGATAATCCTCCCTAGTTCCTTCTTCAAGCCCTTGTACCATCGCCGCTATATCGCGTCCGGCTAAACCGCCATAAGTGACAAACCCCTCCATTGGAACACAGCGTTGCCTTGCTAAGGTGAAAATATTTTCATCATCTTTAATAGCAACTAAACCACCAATATTTAATAGCGGGTCTTTCTTCGCAGACATGGTTAATGCATCGGCATATTTGTACATGTCAAAAATAACTTCTTTGATTGTGGCATCTTTATATTTTGGATCACGCTCTTTAATAAAATAGGCATTTTCACAAAAACGAGCGGAATCCATGACAACAAAGATATTATGCTGCTTAGCGATTTCATAGACTTCTTTTAAATTCGCCATAGAAACGGGCTGACCACCAGCACTATTACAAGTGACGGTAGAAACAATCGCGACAACGTTTTCAGCCCCATATTTAGCAATATTATCTTTTAACTTCTGAATATCAAAATTACCTTTCCAGTCATCATATGTTTCCGAATCGTAAGCCTTTTCGGTGACAATATTAATCGCTTTACACCCATTTAATTCAACATGTGCGGCTGTTGTATCAAAATGGAAATTAGAAATAAAGACTGGATTCTTAGCTCCTCCCTCCTGTTGTTTAGCTTTCAATAATACGGGGAACAACATATTTTCTGCACCACGCCCTTGGTGAGCAGGAATAGTGTAATCGTAGCCAAACATCTCTTTAACTTTATTTTTTAAATCATAATAGTTACGAGACCCTGCATACGCTTCATCCCCTGTGATCATCGCGGCCCACTGCTGATCACTCATTGCGTTAGTACCGGAATCGGTTAATAAATCAATATAAACAGCACTACTCGGTAATAAGAATGGATTGTAGCCAGCTTCTTTTAATGCAGCTTCTCGCTCTTCCCTAGATGGAATACGAATATTTTCTACCATTTTAATACGGAACGGTTCTACGATTCTTTTAGCCATGATAATACCTTTAATTTTCATTAAATAATAAAAACAGAAATTCGTACTTATTATGATTAATAAGATAACGATTAATTAAGAGAAAACGTTGGAATTATCGATGAGGAAAAAAGAAGGCTAAAGGAATATCAATATTGAACCATTTCTTCATATAGAAGAAACTCCTCGATATTACTAGCTTATGTAATGATAACATACTATGCCTCCTCAATTAAGGGATTAGTACTACCGTCGAGCTTAGATATATAACAACTATTTGGTTATTTTAATCTCTGTTGTCATTATATTATACACGCATCACAATATTGAATAATTTATCGACAACAACATGACGCTCATCACATTATTTATTGAAATCCAAAACCCGTAAAAATAAAAGCAACACACTGAATTTTATAACAATTTAATAAAAACATTAACAAGGAAATTTTATTATAGCTTGTTAAGATTTAAGTTTATTTTATTAAATTAAAGTAACATCTTACTTAAGTTAAAATAGATTTAAGTCAAATGAAATCAATAAAAATACCTTATGTCACTTAATAAAGTTTGCGATACGTTATTCATTATTTTTTATATTTTGGCAAACTTCCCCCTTAATAAAATACCAAGTTCACCTATTATTGAGTCTGAAAAATAGTGTGTTTGTTCCCTGCATTACTCACGCCATAAGCTTTAAACGGCCTTTTGGTTGATGGAATAGCCAACTCAACCAATCAATTCGATCGATTTGCTTTCCGTACAACTCACCAATTTATTGCCACTTTTAAAATTTTTTCAAAAAATATTGCTATTTTTAATAACTTTCAAGAGTAAAAAAGAATACTAAATCAGATGCTATCAATCGAACCCTACTTTTGGGCTAACATACCGATAATCATACTCGGATAAAGTGGCATAAAAGTACTGCCCCCATACGTAGAGCCTATCTTATTTATTAATATTTCACTATCATAGTCAGGGCGTATTATGCACCTAATAACAATTAGACTTTACTAATAAAATTCAGGTAATTACAGTGTTTCTTATTTTGAATAGCATTACGGTACTTTAATACACTTTTTTGTCACAATGATGCAGGTTTGCTGGTAAACTTGGGCAAACCGCCGATTAGGTATGGTAACAACTGAAGATTAACGGATTCTTCTAACACCTTATTATTAATAAAATAATCACGATGACTTCACAACCAGCATACAAGCAAATTCAATCTTATATTCTGCGTAGTATTGATTTAGGTATCTTCAAACCTGAAACTCAAATACCCACAGAGCTAGAGCTTTGCGCCCAATTTAATGTCAGCCGCATGACGGTGAATAAAGCCATTTCTGAGCTAAGCCAAAAAGGTATTCTGAATCGTATTGCTGGGAAAGGCACCTTTGTTGCGACCCAAAAGCATGAGCTGCCTGTAACCAAAGCTTTTGATATTTTTGATGAGATATCATTAAGCGGTAATAAATATAGCGGTCATCAATTACAACTTAAAATTATTACTGCTTCGCCTGAAATTGCGTTACAACTTGGAGTGATGGAAGGAAGTGATATCGGCTATTGCAAGGTACTCCATTTTGAAAATGACATTCCTTTGATGCTTGAGGAGCGTTATGTCAATCACGCTATCGTTCCTGATTTTGTCAAACAACACTTTGGCGATACAGAAACACCAAGTGGATACTTGCAGCGGCATTTTCCCGTGAGTGAAATGGAGCATACCATCGAAGCCGCTTTAGCGACTAAGGCCATTGCCCAATCCCTCTCTATTAAAGAAGGTTCCCCCTGCTTACAACTTAGCCGCCGTACCTGGACAGGCTCTATTTTAATTAGTTATGTCAATATGATAACAGCAGGCTCTCGTTACAAATTAAAGTTACATTCACGTATTGATACCCCATAACACATAAACAAAAAAATGGGGCAAATTCACAAAATGCCCCAAAGCGACTGATAAAATAAAGCACAACCACACCCGCGCTTCTATTGGCGGGAATACATCACAACAAAACCAGTTACATCCCTTGATAAATTGGCCCTTCTCCCCCTTGTGGTGCTGTCCAACAGATATTTTGCGTTGGGTCTTTGATATCGCACGCCTTACAATGCAAACAGTTTTGCGCATTGATTTGTAACTTTGGTTGTTCTTTTTCACTCACTATTTCATAGACCCCCGCGGGGCAATAACGGGTCTCTGGTGCCGCATATCGAGGTAAATTAACGCTAATAGGTATTTGACTATCCTGTAATTTTAAGTGGCACGGCTGTTCTTCTTCATGATTAGTGTTTGATAGAAATACCGACGAAGGCTTATCAAAAGTCAAAATGCCATCCGGTTTGGGGTATTCAATCGGTTGAAAGTTTTTAGCCTCTTGTAAACTTTCATGGTCTGCTTGCTTTAGCTTTAACGTCCACGGTGTACGCCCCTTTAAAAGCAGCTGTTCTGCACCAAATAATAACGACCCTAAGTACAAACCTTTTTTCATATAGGGTTTGAAATTACGAGTTTGGTATAACTCACGATAGAGCCAACTCTGTGCAAATTTTTGACGATATTGTGTTTTAAATTCCGCATAATCGATAGATTGATCGCGCATTGATCCGAACAGGGCTTCTGCCGCAAGTGCACCGCTTTTCACTGCACAGTGACTACCTTTGATCCGAGCCGCATTCAAAAAGCCTGCATCATCACCAATCAATGCTCCTCCAGGAAAGCTCAGTTCTGGTAATGCGGAAAGTCCTCCAGCAACCAAGGTTCTAGCCCCATAACTCACTCGTTCACCACCTTGTAAAAAAGCGCTAAACGCTGGGTGAGTTTTGAGACGTTGGAATTCATCAAACGGTGATAAATAAGGATTTTCGTAGTTCAACCCTACCACTAAACCAACAGCAACCAGATTTTCACCATAATGATAAGCGAAGCCGCCACCATAAGTATTATTATCTAAAGGCCAACCAATTGAATGAACGACCAAACCGGCTTGATGCTGCTCTTTAGGTATTTGCCAAATTTCCTTTAATCCAAGACCATAGGTTTGCTTTCCACGGCCAGCTGATAAGTCAAAATGTTCAATAAGTTGCTTCCCTAATTGCCCACGGCACCCTTCTGCAAAAAACGTCATTTTTGCTAATAAATTCATGCCCGGTTGATACATTGAGGTCGGATTACCTGATTTATCAAGCCCCATATCCCCCGTCGTCACCCCTATCACTGAGCCTGACTCGCTGTATATAACTTCTGTTGCCGCAAAGCCCGCAAATACGTCGACCCCGAGCTGTTCGGCTTGTGATGCTAAGGCGGAACATACCCGCCCTAGACTACCAATTACATTTCCTTCATTTTTTAAACTGGTTGGTAACAGAGCAAGTGGTAACCGGTTCGCTTTATGCTCTTTTAGGAGCAAAAAGCGATCTTCAGTGACTGCCGTTAAGTCACTGGAGACAAAGTGCTGCCAGTCGGGTAGTAGCTCATCAAGGGCACGGGGGTCGATCACGGCACCCGATAGAATATGCGCTCCAATTTCAGCACCTTTATCGATCAGACAGACAGATAATTCACTGTTTTTTTCTAAGGCAAGTTGCTTTAAGCGGATTGCCGCAGATAGTCCCGCAGGTCCACCACCGACAATCAGGACATCAAATTCCATCGATTCGCGCTCTGGAGCCTCATTGATATTGACACTATTGTCGATAGTCATATTTCCCCCTAATTAGGCTAATGCTTTATCTAATTCAGGTAAGATCTCAAACAGATCACCAACAATGCCGTAGTCCGCAACTTGGAAAATAGGAGCTTCTGGATCTTGATTGATTGCGACGATCACCTTGCTCTCTTTCATGCCAGCAATATGTTGGATCGCCCCAGAAATTCCAACGGCAATATAGAGATCGGGGGCAACAATCTTACCTGTTTGTCCAACCTGATAATCATTCGGCACATAACCTGCATCAACAGCAGCCCTTGATGCCCCAACCGCAGCCCCTAATTTGTCGGCAATGGTTTCAAGTAAAGCAAAGTTTTCACCAGAACTTAGCCCTCTTCCCCCCGATATCACCACTTTTGCCGAACTAAGCTCAGCACGGCTCATTTGGGTTAAAGATTGGCTTTTCAGTTGAGATAATGGGTTAAAACTGTTTGCACAATAATCTTCGATGGCAGCCGCCGGCTGAGTTTCCGTCGTAGCAGAAAAAGCAGAGCTACGAATTGTTAACACCACTTGGTTCCCATTATTTTGTACTGTGGCTAATGCGTTGCCCGCATAAATAGGACGCACAAAGGTTTGTGCATCAATAACGTCAGTAATATCGGAAATCTGTGCAACACCTAGCGTTGCCGCTACACGTGGAGCAACATTTTTACCGTAAGTGGTCGCGGGAAAAACTAAGTGACTGTAATGTTTAGCTATCGAAATCACTGAGTCAGTCACAGTTTCTGCGAGTTGATGAGTAAGCTCTACATGGTCGATAAGGATCACTTTTTCGACCCCTGCAATGCTAGCCGCCTGCTCTGCAACCCTAGCGCATTGGCTACCAGCAACGAGTAGATGCAATTGCCCTTGCCCTGCAAGGATCTGTTTAGCCGCTGTCACGCTATGGTATGTTGACGATTTAATAGTTTGGTTGTCATGTTCTACCACAACTAATACTGATAATTGGCTCATGGCGCTCTCCCCGATTAGATAACTTCTTTAGCTTGCAGTTCACTGACTAATGCTTTGACATCATTAAATAATGTGCATTGTCCTGTACGTTTTTTCGGCTCCGTAACCATCAATGTTTTTACTTGCCCTAATGGCGTAAAATCCAGCGCTGAAATATCGCGCACTTCAAGCGGTTTTTTCTTTGCTTTCATGATATTAGGGAGGGTTGCATAGCGAGGTTCATTTAAACGTAAATCGGTTGTCACTACCGCTGGTAACGATAATGTTAATGTTTCTAATCCACCATCAATTTCACGAGTGACTTGCAGTGATGTACCATCAATTTCAATCAAGGAAGCAAACGTCGCTTGCCCACACTTAAGAAGTGCAGCCAACATTTGCCCTGTTTGGTTGCAGTCATTATCAATAGCCTGTTTTCCAAGCAAAATTAAGTCCGGCTGCTCTGAAACCACCACCTGCTGCAATAAGCGAGCAATATCCAGTGGCTCTAACACTAAATCACTCGGTTTCTGAACCAAAATGGCTCTGTCGGCACCCATCGCCATCGCGCTACGCAACGTTTCCTGTGAGTGAGCATCACCGATTGATACAACAACCACTTCATCCGCTTTTCCAGCTTCTTTTAGGCGCACCGCTTCTTCAACGGCAATTTCATCAAACGGGTTGATTGCCATTTTGACATTCGTTAATTCGACGCCTGAACCATCTGCTTTCACTCGTACTTTGACGTTGTGGTCAATAACTCTTTTAACAGCCACTAAAATTTTCATAATTACTCCTAATTACTCTCTGCCAGAAAGTGTTTTTCAGGCTGAGGGGAGCCTTAGCAGTGAATATTCACTGCTATCATCCCCTCTTATTTTTGTTTTAACGTGATTTGTTAATTAGCTGATTTGCTGTCCAGTATTTCATTTGACGACGGCAGTATTAGCCTATCTGCAACGGACATTGGCCATATTTTAATCGCAGCATAGTAGATAATACTGGTGGCAACGAGGCCCACAATCCATGAGATATCAACGCCTCCCAGCTTCTCTACTAATGGTCCGGTGTAGAAACCTGTCGCAATGAAAGGCAATTGAATCATAACGCCAATCACATAAGTGATGATGCCAACTTTATTCCAGCGCCCATAACGACCATTCGGGTTCGATAGCTGAGGCACGTCATAACGACCTTTCGTTACCCAGTAGTAGTCAACAAGGTTGATTGCGCTCCATGGGGTAAAAAATGCCAGTAAGAACAGTAAGAAAGCTGAAAATAGTTTTAGAAATGAATGTTGCCCAGCTAAGCCCAGAGCCGTTGAGAAGCTGACCATCAATATGATGAAAAACAGCCTTTGCCTGCGAGAAATTTGCTGCTTGCCACGGAAACCACAGAAGATGGCTGCCATCGACATAAAGCTACCGTACGCGTTTAGTGCAGTGATCGTCACCTTACCAAAGAAAATGCTGATATAGAGCAGCGCGGCAATAAGCCCTGTGCTACCCAGACCAACAATATAAGCCACTTCATGACCTGCGAATGCGTTACCGGCTAAAGCAGCAGCGAAGACGCCTAGGATCATAGATGCTTGAGTGCCAATCACCGTTCCCGAACCTACTGCTAAGAACGCTTTGATTGTCGGCGTTTTGGTAGGTAGATAACGAGAGTAATCGGCAACATAAGGGCCAAATGCAATTTGCCATGATGCTGAGAGTGACATTGCAAGTAAGAAATTGGTCCACGTGAAATGACGGTTTTCTAATAAAACCGAAACGTCATTCATATAAAACAAGCGGAAAAATAGATAAAAGAATGCAACTACACCGATCACACTGGCCGCTTTACCTAGCATATGGATGATACGATAGCCACAGATCGTAATCGCGATGATCACAGCACCGAAGATCAAGATACCGACCCAATCACTAACATTGAGCAATTGCCCAACGGCCTGACCCGCTAATACTGTGCCACTCGCTGAAAAGCCAACATACATCATGCACACTAGAAGGATCGGGATCACCGCGCCATAGACACCAAACTGAACACGGCTTGAGATCATCTGTGGTAACCCTAGCTTTGGCCCTTGAACAGCATGCAGTGCCATCACTGCACCACCAAGTAGTTGCCCGATAAACAAACCAATTAATGACCAAAATACATCGCCACCTAACACGACAGCGAGTGCCCCAGTCACGATAGCGGTAATCTGTAAGTTTGCCCCAAACCAGAGAGTAAATTGACTTGATAATGTGCCATGCCGTTCTGATTCAGGGATATAGTCAATAGAGCGTGCTTCGATTAAAGGAACATTATCCTGCCGATGTTTTTTATCTGCGATTATGTCGTTTGAAACTGTCATGGTAACTCCTCTTTAAGCAAGGCTTGGCTTAAAGAATGGACCAATTTGTCGCAATGGTTGTCGTAGGATACAGCCATGAGACGTTAAGACGGATGTTATTGTTGTTTTATAAACTACCCGCCATTAAAAATTGAAATACATTCTTAAACCTGGTTGTTGTTGTGTTTTTAATTCCATGATCCTGTTATCAGGTCGTTCATCCTATTGCAGTTTTTACTCATTACGAGTGGACCCTGTCTGCCCACTCGCATTTCCCTATCTCACATTAAACAGCATCTAAAACCGCACGTGAGATAATGATTTTTTGGATTTCTGAAGTACCTTCAAAAATACGTAAAATTCTTGCATCACGTACATAGCGTTCCAAAGGTAGATCCCGAATATAGCCATAACCACCATGAAGCTGTAATGCTGCATCGGTAACAAAACCAGCACACTCCGCGGCAAATAATTTTGCTGTTGCCGATTGCAAGCTAAAACGTTCGCCTGAATCTCGACACTCCGCAGCACGCCATGTCAACATACGCGCGGCTTCTAATTGAGTATGCATATCTGCAAGTCGCCATTGTGTTCCTTGGTAAGCCGCTAATGGCTTTTTACCGATTTGGCGCTCTTTCACCCAATTTAAGGCACATTCCATGGCAGCACGAGCAATACCTAATGAAGTCGCCGCAACTTCCACGCGACCTTTATCCAACACTTCCATTGCGGTATGGAAACCTTTATTTTCTTCACCTAATAGCGCCGACTCAGGCAGCCAACAATTCAGAGCTAGTTCATAGATTGTGCTCCCACGTAGCCCCATCGTTTTCTCAGGTGAAGAAAACTCGACGCCTTCAGTTCCCTTTGGGATCATAAATGCACTAATGCCACGAGCGCCGGCTTCTGGATTCGTTTTGGCGTATAACACGATAAAATCAGCTTCTTTGGCATTGGTAATGTAGTGTTTATTGCCACGAATTCGCCAACCACCATTTTCACGGGTCGCGATAGTACGCATGTCAGCAGGGTTTGATCCCGCCGCTGGCTCTGTTAGGCCAAACGCCCCTAGCATTTCACCGCTTGCCGCTTTCGGTAACCAATACTGTTTTTGCTCCTCCGTTCCCCCAATCAAAATTGAGTCTGTTGCGAGAAAGTGTGCCGTTAAAGCCGATGATGTTGATGCACAAGCCGCTGCCACTGCTTCCACGATCATACTCATTGCTATACTGCCAATGCCAAAACCGCCGTATTGTTCCGGTAAGTTGATCCCCCAGCAGCCCATTTCACCCAGTGCTGCTAGGCTTTCTGCACAAAAGGTTTCTGTTTCATCGTAACGCTGCGCATTTGCTTGCAGAATATCCCGGCAAACCTTTTCAACAGCATCTACAATTGCTTGTTCTGTTTCATCAATTTGAAAGCTCATTGTATTGTCTCCGCATTTTTTATTGTGAGATTTGCCGATTTATAAACAGCATTCGCTTCACCTAAGCTAGGTGCCCTTTGCGTCACATGAGGTTTGTACCCATTAAAGAAAACAGGTTGAGACACTAATGGTGTTCCCCCATCATCAAGATGAGTAAGAACAGCACGTACCTTTGCATGTTCGCTCTGAGTTGCCTGCTGCAAATCATGGATTGGCGAAGCAGGAACCCCAGCGTTTAGCAGCAAATCACAAACTTCTTCGACCGTTCTTTGTGATGTCCAACGTTCGATTTCTTTTCGAAGTTCAGCCTGATAAAGCGTTCTTGTAGGATCGTCTTTATAACGAGGGTCATTGCGTAATTCAGGTTTCCCCATACACTCACAAAAACGCTGAAATAACTTTTCACTGGCGATAGCAATAACCACTAAACCATCCTGTGCCTGATAAGTATCAAACGGTGTGGATACAGGGTGTCGATTACCCACTAAGCTGGGCGCTGTACCATTTGCAAATAGGTTAGATAACCCTGTTAGTTGCATACTTAGCAGCACATCAACCATAGCAACATCAATATATTGTGCTTTTTCTTGGTGAGCTTCCCGTGCAAATAGTGCACTACTGATCGCCCAAGCAGCGAATATGCCAGCGCAAACATCACCTATCGATTCTCCACTACGGGTTGGGCCTGTTTGCGGAAAGCCTGTCACACTCATTAACCCTGACATCGCTTGTGCCACAATGTCATAAGCGGGGTAATTAGCCAGTGGGCTATCTTGACCAAATCCGGAAATACTGGCGTAAATCAATTTTGGGTTGTGCTGTTTTAGGCTGTCAAAATCAATGCCTAACCTCGCGGTTACCCCCGGTCGAAAATTCTCAACGACGACATCACTCTCTTTGACTAACTGATAAAGGATTTCGCGGTCAGTCTCTGATTTTAGATCTAACTCAATACTGCGTTTGCCTCGATTAATCAGCCCGTAATAAACGCTCTCACCATCAATAAACGGCCCCAAATGGCGGCTATCATCACCATGATCAGGCACCTCAATTTTGATCACCTCAGCCCCTAAATCGGCCATCATGCCTGTGCAATAAGGACCGGCAAGTACGCGACTTAGATCAATAACTTTGATCCCTGATAATGGCCCTACTCTTTTTGGCTTTGACATCGTATTCATACTGATCCCCTTCTAAATAAGGCCGCCCCTAATCTGAGGCAGGCCAAAGGTGCTACTTGACCATCGGCAAATTCAGACCTTGCTGTTTTGCACAATGTATTGCGATGTCATAACCCGCATCAGCATGGCGCATCACCCCTGTTGCTGGGTCATTATGTAAAACTCGTGCTAGACGTTTATCCGCGGCATCAGTGCCATCACAGACAATCACGACACCCGCGTGTTGTGAAAAGCCCATTCCGACACCACCACCGTGATGTAAACTCACCCATGTCGCTCCTCCCGCGGTGTTCAATAGCGCATTGAGTAAAGGCCAATCAGAGACTGCATCAGAGCCATCTTTCATCGACTCGGTTTCACGATGTGGGCTTGCTACAGAGCCTGAATCTAAGTGATCACGACCGATCACAATAGGCCCTTTTAACTCGCCATTTTTCACCATTTCATTAAATGCTCGACCCAATCTTTCACGATCTTTTAAGCCAACCCAACAAATACGAGCAGGCAGCCCTTGGAATGCGATGCGTTCACGGGCCATATCCAGCCAGTTATGCAAGTGTTTATCGTCTGGGATCAGCTCTTTTACTTTTTGATCTGTTTTATAGATATCCTCTGGATCACCCGATAATGCCACCCAACGGAATGGGCCAATTCCTTCACAAAATAGAGGGCGAATATAGGCAGGAACGAAGCCAGGGAAATTAAAGGCATTACTCACACCTTCATCTTTCGCCATTTGACGAATGTTATTACCATAGTCAAAGGCTGCTGAGCCACGTTTTTGCATAGTCAGCATAGCGTCAACCTGTACTGCCATACTCTTCTTCGCAGCTTTAGTCACTTCATCGGCAGCAGTCTGTTGTTTTTCACGCCATTGCGCCAATGTCCAACCTTGAGGTAAGTAGCCATGAACGGGGTCGTGCGCGCTCGTTTGGTCAGTTACTGAGTCTGGGGTAATGTTACGTTTTACCAATTCGCTGTAAACATCGGCAGCATTACCTAATAAGCCAACTGAAACTGGCTTACCGCTCTGTTTCGCTTCCTCAATATAGTGCAGCGCTTCATTTAATGAAGTGGCCTTTTTATCGACATAACGTGTTCTTAAACGAAAATCAATGCGGCTTTCATCACATTCAACAGCAATCATACTGAAGCCGGCCATGGTCGCAGCAAGAGGTTGTGCGCCCCCCATTCCACCGAGTCCTCCCGTTAGGATCCAACGTCCGGCTGGATCACCATTAAAATGTTGCTTAGCTAAAGATACAAAAGTCTCATAGGTCCCTTGTACGATGCCTTGTGAACCAATATAGATCCAAGAGCCAGCCGTCATTTGGCCATACATCATTAGGCCTTTTTTATCTAGCTCATTGAAATGTTCCCAATTCGCCCAATGAGGGACGATATTTGAGTTAGCAATTAATACGCGGGGGGCATCAGGGTGAGTCGGGAAAACACCAACAGGCTTGCCTGATTGCACTAATAACGTTTGATCATCTTCAAGCGTTTTCAATACTTCTAAAATCTTGTCATAACATTCCCAATCACGAGCAGCACGTCCAATTCCGCCATACACCACTAGACTTTGCGGATGCTCAGCAACATCCGGATCTAAGTTATTTTGGATCATGCGATACACGGCTTCTGTCAGCCAGCTTTTGCAAGTTTTTTCGCTGCCACGTGGGGAGCGGATAACGCGTGTAGAGTCAGTACGGTTTAGCATCGGTGTATCCCCTATTTATCCTTTTTATGTAACTTTTTTGTAACAATCAATGATATTTCTCATTAGTCATTATTTTTTCACTGATAGATTTATTGATTTCAAACCTCCTTCAACTTATTGATATTCAATCAGTTGAAGTTATCTCAGCACTAATTTTCTATCATTTTTATCAAATCATTTATCTTGTTGTCTTTAAATATATATACATTTAATTCACAAAGTATATACATTTAAATTTGAATTTTTGCACAAAGATTAGATAGCTAGGGAGGTGATGAGCTATACAATGAGTGATAGCTTGCTGTTTATTCGAAGGAAGATGTATAGACAACTAATTTAATATGCAGAAACAAGTAAATAGCTGAAATGCGAGACGCTTCACATAAACTAGTCATGAAAAGCCCACTATGAGCGATAGGATGCTCGATTATTGCAATCTTTCGCATCAAACCTATTGTAAGTTATCGCAAATAAATTTTATTGGTGATAACTTATGAAGATTAAAAATCCATTTTATAGCCTTACTTCTTGGCTCAATAACGATCACACTCATGAATCAAAAATAGCTAAAGTAAAAAATAGTGATCACTCTTTTCCTTTTAAAACTTCAAAAATAAACCAAGCTGAAAATACACATTGGCAACCTAAAATCACGGATGAAGAATCTGCCATTGATTTTATTAATCAATATTTTCACCTACCAGAGAATATAGCAAATAAACCCGATACAAAGTTAAGTTTAAAGTCATTATCATTAGATAACCAAAAAGTTACTATTGAATTTAACAAAGAGATCTCCTCTTATTTCAATGAGGAAAATCAAGATAAAACAGATATTATGATGACACAAAATGAATTGATTGCTGCATTAAACTATCAGATAAGGCGGTGGGGTAAAGGGGATGAAATTATAGAGGATGAAAATTCAAAAATAACAATAAAATCAGAAGATAAGATTTCATGCCTTGAGCAGATATCCCGTGATATAGGTGCAATGAAGATTATTTTCAAATCAGAGAATGGCTCGTCAATTGTATTAGATTCAATAAATGACATTTATTATGCTTTTAAAAAATTACCACCTGAGCACATTAGTCATCTATGTAACATTGCGAACCAAAAGCATATTTTAAACGCTTATATCGATATATATAACACAAATCAAAACCGTGATAAAATCAATATCTCTCAAAGAGAGAATAAAGGAACAGTCCAAATCGAAATAACGGAAAATGGATATTTAATAACATCCCATTGCCGTTATCAACTTGAACAAATTGAGCCTCAACGATTAATTTCCGGATCTATTATTGAGATAAAGAGAGCAACTTGTTTCAACGTGAATAAAGATCATACGTTAAAATTTGATAATCTAGATAAGCTCACCATAAAGATTGAACTCGAAACCAATCCGACATTAATAAAAATACCTTAAACTATTAAGCCCCTTCAGTATCCAATAGAGGATATGAAGGGGGATTGTTTAGCCGCCTAAGTAGGCACTACGTACTGCTTCATTAGCGAGTAACGCTTTACCACTATCTTCCAATACAATACGCCCATTCTCAAGAACATAGCCGCGATCAGCCAGTTTTAATGCCTGATTGGCATTTTGCTCCACAAGGAAAATAGTCATTCCCGCTTCGCGCAGTTGCAAAATGGTATCAAAGATTTGCATGATAATGATTGGCGCTAGACCTAATGATGGTTCATCAAGTAGCAACAACTCAGGTTGACTCATCAGTGCACGACCAATCGCTAACATTTGCTGCTCACCACCAGACATGGTGCCAGAGCGTTGACTACGGCGCTCATGCAAACGCGGGAACAGCGTATAAACGCGCTCTATGCGCTCTTGATATTGTTGGCGATTAGCAAAAAAGCCCCCCATCGCTAAATTCTCTTCGACGGTCATTCGTGAAAAAACGCGGCGACCTTCGGGTACTAATGCAATATCTTCACGCATAATTTTCGCGGTCGGCAACTGAGTAATATCGACATCACGGTAGAGAATTTGCCCTTCTGAGGCTCGCGGGTCACCGCATAATGTGCTCAGTAGCGTCGTTTTACCCGCACCATTAGCACCGATTAATGTGACGATCTCCCCTTTTTGAATATTCAGGCTCACTTGATGTAATGCTTGAATTTTTCCGTAATGGGCAGAAACTTGTTTAAATTCTAACATCAATAAGCCTCCCCCAAGTAAGCTTTGATCACATCAGGGTGCTGACGAATTTGATCAGGTGTTCCATTCGCCAAAGGCGTGCCTTGGTTCACCACATAAATGCGATCTGAAATTCCCATCACTAGCTTCATATCATGTTCAATCAATAAGATAGATACTTGGTGATGAGAGCGTAACTCAGCAATTAACTCATCAAGGTCATCAGTTTCTTTCGGGTTTAGGCCGGCCGCGGGTTCATCTAACATAAGAATTTCAGGCCGTGTCACCATACAGCGAGCTATCTCTAACCGACGCTGTTGACCATACGCTAAGTTACCAGCTTGACGGTTAGCAAATTGCAATAACTCGACCCTTTCAAGCCACTTTACTGCATTGTCGATCGCTTCTGATTCCGCTCGTCGAAAGGCTGGCGTTTTCAGTAACCCGGAGAAAATACCACTTTTCAAATGTTGATGTTGAGCAACTAACAGATTCTCAATCACGGTCATTTCTTTGAATAAGCGTACATGCTGAAAAGTTCGGATCACCCCAAGCCGAGCGATCGCCTGACCCGATAAGCCTTCCAAATGCTTTTCTCGGTATAGAATTGAGCCGCCAGTTGGCTTATAAAACCCGGTTAAGCAGTTAAAAATTGTCGTTTTTCCTGCACCATTTGGCCCAATCAAGGAAACGATTTCACCTTGATTTAAGCTCAGCTCAACGTTATTTACCGCTAATAGCCCACCAAAACGCATGGTTAGACCGTTGACTTGTAATAGAGGAGTCATACTTTTTCCCCCTCACTGGCGACTTGCTCGCTATTTTTTAGCTTCATTTGGCGACGTTTCATTGGTAATAGCCCTTGTGGACGCCAAATCATCATCAGCACCATCAATGCCCCTAATAGCAACATACTGTAAGCATTCAAATCACGCATCATTTCTCTTGAGACAACCAGTATAATCGCCGCTAATATCACCGATGTTTGTGAGCCCATCCCTCCGAGCACGACAATGGCTAGTACAAAAGCAGATTCAACGAAAGTGAATGATTCAGGGCTGATAAAGCCTTGGCGAGCCGCGAAAAGCGTTCCCGCAAACCCAGCAAAGGCAGCACTGATCGTGAAGGCGGTTAACTTGATCTTTGTCGGTGATAAACCTAAAGAGCGACAGGCGATTTCATCTTCCCGTAATGCTTCCCAAGCCCGTCCTAAAGGCATACGTAATAATCGATTGATCACAAACAGCGTTAATAGCACCAGCAGCAGAGCCACAAAATAGAGGAAAATAATCCTATCGCCTGCGTTGTAATCAAGGCCAAAGAAATTATGGAAAGTATCCCAACCCTCTTTTGCTGTGCGGCTAAACTCTAAACCAAACAACGTTGGCTTAGGCAACTGGCTAATCCCGTTTGGTCCTCCCGTGATTTCCGTGTTATTGAGCAATAAAATACGCACAATCTCACCGAAACCTAAGGTGACAATCGCCAAATAATCGCCTCTTAGCCGCAATACAGGGAACCCCAATAAAAACCCAGCTAAGGCCGCTGTTAACCCAGCAATAGGTAGGCTTTCCCAGAAGCCAAACCCGTAATAATGGTTTAATAATGCAAAAGTATAAGCACCTATTGCATAAAACCCTGCATACCCCAAAACCAGTAAGCCTGATAGCCCGACAACCACATTTAAACCAAGGCCTAACATCACATAAATTAAGGTTAATGTCGCAATATCGACGCTACCTCGAGAAACAACAAAAGGCCAAATAATTGCAGCAATAACAATAACTAATGCAAGGATCTTTTGCCTCGCTGTCGAGCCATCAAAATCAGGTATAGACCACGATTGTTTCGGAACACCTTGCCACACTCTCACCAATGAAGGGCGTATTAGCTGAAAAATAAAGATCACTGCAATCCCTGCAAAAATCCAATTCCAGCGTACCGAATCACCACTTGAAACAACCAGTTTCGTGCCATCAAGTGTCAATTGCAGACCCATCATAAAGACAGAGAGAATAAAGAACATCACAGACGCGACAATGGCATTAATCCAATTTTCTTTTCTCATACTTTCTCGACCTCCGGGCGCCCCAGAATGCCGGTTGGCATGATCAGCAATACACCAATTAATAAACCAAATGACACAACATCTTTATATTCCGTGCTTAAATAAGCCGATGTCATTGCTTCCGCAACACCGAGAATGATGCCTCCTAGCATAGCGCCAGGAATACTACCAATTCCCCCCAGTACGGCTGCGGTAAAGGCTTTCATTCCAGCCATAAAACCGATATAAGGGTTTATGACCCCATAAAACTGCCCAAGTAGTACTCCCGCTACCGCTGCCATTGTGGCACCAATCACGAAAGTTAATGAAATCACTCGGTCTGTGTTAATGCCTAATAAACTTGCCATTTTTAAATCTTCAGCACAGGCACGACACGCCCTTCCCATACGGGAATAGCGGATAAATAGGGTCAATGCCAACATAGCAAGTAAGGTAACCACCCAAATGGTCAGCTGCATTTTTGTAATGCTCGCTTCAAAGCCATCGCTTTCGCCTAATACCCACTGACCTGTGATCAAACTCGGTAATGCCAGATCACGTGATCCCTGTGACAAGCTGACATAGTTTTGTAGGAAAATTGACATTCCAATTGCAGAGATAAGTGCAATCAACCTTTTTGAATGGCGAACAGGCCGGTATGCGACGCGTTCAATACTCCAACCATAGGAGCTTGAAACAACAATCGCAGCCACGAATGCCGCAGCAATAAGGATCCAACCAACATCAATACCTAGCATCATTAGCCCAGCGATGACAATGAAGGAGACATAGCTACCAATCATGTAAACTTCACCATGAGCAAAGTTGATCATACCAATAATGCCATAAACCATTGTGTAGCCAATCGCTATCAATGCATAGGTACTGCCCAAGGTTAAGCCATTGAGGAGTTGTTGGATAAAATAAAGAATTTGATCTGACATAGGACTATCCTTTAATACTACCATCCCTAAACAGGGCAGGAGCCGGAAGTTGGTAAGCCAACTCCCGGTTCAGCGTCTGAATAGTGAAATTACTTCACTGCAGTGGATGTACCATCCGCATGCCATTCAAATACGCCAAATTCAAAACCTTTCAGGTCTCCATTAGGCTGCCAAGTCAATGACCCCATCACTGTGTCGACTGGATTTGCTTTTAGATCCTTAACCAAATCTTCTGGCTCTCGGCTCCCTGTACGCTCCATTGCTGTCGTCAAGCCTTGAATTGCCGCATACGTAGTCCAAACGAACGGACCGGTTGGATCTTCTTTTTTCGCTTTAATCGCATCCACAATAGGTTTGTTAGTTGGGACTTGGTCATAGCGTTTAGGCAATGTTACTAACATCCCTTCTGAAGCTTCCCCAGCAATATTTGAAAGTGATGAGTTACCTACTCCTTCTGGCCCCATAAAGCGAATATTCAAACCCGATTGCTTCGCTTGACGTAAAATTTGCCCCATTTCTGGGTAGTAGCCACCAAAATAGACAAAATCCACATTCTCTTTTTTCAGTTTGGCTACCAGTGCAGAAAAGTCCTTATCGCCCGCGGTGATCCCTTCAAACATCACTTCTTTAACGCCCGCTTTGTTTAGATTTTCACGGACAGAGCGCGCCAAACCTTCACCGTACTGCTGTTTGTCATGAACAACAGCGATACGTTTTGGTTTGATCTCATCGACAATATATTTCGCTGCGGTAGGGCCTTGGTCTGAATCTAGACCTGTTGTACGCATGATCATTTGATAACCACGCGTGGTTAGATCAGCATTGGTTGCAGCCGGCGTGATCATGATAATCCCTTCATCCTCATAAATATCGGATGCAGGTTGTGTTGAAGAAGAGCAGAGATGACCAATAACATAACGAATCCCATCATTGATCACTTTGTTAGCAACAGCGACAGCTTGTTTTGGGTCACAAGCATCATCATATTCAACTGCAACTAAAGTATCGCCGTTGATCCCACCTTTTGCATTAATATCAGCGACTGCTTGGCGAGCACCAGTGAACTCCATGTCGCCATATTGGGCAACAGGGCCAGACATAGCACCAACAACTGCGATCTTCACCTCTTTAGCCCATATCGGCTGGCTAAACACCATCGCAATCGATCCTGCCAGTAACATTTTATTCATTTTTTTCATTCTGTCGTCCCCATCTTCTGTGGTTCTGCATGTTTGTGTTTGATTTATAGTCAATTATTATGATTGGCATTATCGAATGCCTAATATTTAAAAACATAGCCAATAAGGCTATATATTTCATGACATTAAACAAGATAAATATGCTAAATAGCAAATGTATATGGCAGGTAATTACATAATCAGCAGAATAAAAATCTAATGTTATTACGTGGGTTTTTGGTAAATGCCAGTGTTATATTCTAGTTAAATTTAAATTAATCCGAGCTAAACTCGGAAGATCAACCAAGACAAAATCTTCATCTCTAAAATCAAAAAATCGGTTACAGATCACTCTGTCGATGAGTATGAATGAAAAATAAGCAAAGGGCATACTCTAAATAATGCGAGTTGCAGCTTGGTAGCCATTAAGCATATCCTTAATGACAAACATGGCTATGTGATTACATACAGCAGCAATAATCAATGAGTTACAGCTTGGTGTCTCACTAATATAGATAGAAAAATTATGAAATTAACAATCATTCCTTTGGTCAATCCTACTGAGCAACAATATCTTGACCTGTACAAAATCTGGCCTGACCAGAAGCCAGACCAACTTGCTCATCAATGCCAATCAGAGCAAAAAATCTATGCGGCACGCTTTAATGATCGCCTATTAGCCGCAGCCAAAATTCATCGAGAACAACACACAGGTACTATCTACGATTTTTTAGTGCGCGAGGTCACTCGTCGCCGTGGCGTAGGGCTCTATTTACTCGACGAAATATGCCGACAAGAGCCTCAAATAACCCATTGGTATTTCAGCTTAGAGGGGGTTTTAGATGCGGATAAAATCGTGATGGAGCAATTTTTATTAGCTTGTCGCTTCACACCAACACAAGAAAGTCATCGATGGGAAAAACGAGTTTAATACTATGAAATTAAAGCGGATTCACCATGTTGCCATCATTGCCTCCAATTATGCTGCCAGTAAACATTTTTACTGCAAAATTCTTGGATTAACCTTATTAGAAGAGCATTATCGAGCAGAGTCTGATTCATGGAAAGCAGATTTAGCGCTCGGCAACCAATACCAAATTGAATTATTTAGTTTTCCTACGCCACCAGCTAGACCAAGTTACCCTGAAGCTTGTGGTTTGAGGCATTTGGCGTTTAGTGTGGACGATCTTGACGGATGGATTGAATATTTAAAGCAGCATAATGTTGATTGTGAAGCACCACGAATCGATCCCTACACACAAAAAAGGTTTACTTTTTTTGCCGATCCGGATGGACTCCCCTTAGAATTATACAGTGAATGATACTGCGTATTCTGCATTTATTGCCCCGCGCGTGGCGGCGACAATAAATGCAGTAACAGTGAATCAGGAAGGAAATCGATTTTAATAACTCTCTTCTTCGCCTTCTTCCATTGCGGCACGCAATTTTTTCATGGCATTTTTTTCGAGCTGACGGACTCGTTCGGCAGAAACGCCATATTTATCGGCTAATTCCTGTAATGTTGTCTTATTATCATCATCTAGCCAACGAGCACGAATAATATCTTGGCTACGCTCATCTAATGAATCTAATGCGTCGGCTAACCGATCTGTTGCGTGACTTTCCCAATTGTCCTCTTCGATAGAGCCTGCAAAATCAGATGATTTATCTTGTAAGAACAGTACGGGGGCAATAGGTTGCCCTAAATCACCGCTATCATCATCATCAGATATATCAAAAGCCATATCTTGAGCCGCCATGCGTGATTCCATTTCACGTACATCCTTGGTACTCACGCCCAGCTCTTTAGCCACCATATCAACTTCATCTTGATTAAACCAACCGAGACGCTTTTTATTTTTTCTCAAGTTAAAAAATAACTTACGCTGCGATTTTGTTGTCGCGATCTTAACGATACGCCAATTGCGCAACACGTATTCATGAATTTCAGCTTTGATCCAATGGACCGCAAAGGAAACTAGGCGAACACCAATTTCAGGGTTAAACCGACGCACTGCTTTCATCAGGCCGATATTCCCTTCCTGAATTAAATCTGCTTGCGGTAAACCGTAACCTGCGTAGCTACGAGCAACATGTATCACAAAACGTAAGTGCGATAAGATCAGTTGCTTTGCCGCATCCAGATCACCATGGTAATGCAGCCGTTCAGCAAGTTCCTTTTCTTCCTCAGCGGTGAGCATAGGATAAGCATTGGCAGCCCGCATATAAGCTTCAATACTTCCCTGCGGAACAAGTGCTAATGATTGCATGTCTTTGGTCATTCAGATCCTCTTTGAAAAATAAAGAAAAGAGATTAATTTGATGCGATATATAAGATTAGAAAACCGTAGTTTACCAGTTTTACTGAGTTAAATAAATTCTACTTGTGCGATAGCGACAGGTTAATATCAGACAAATCAAGACTTCAAAAGTTCCCAAGCTGTGCCATTTTTATCGGCATAGCGATAAACTATGCCGATAAAAAGGATTATTCAGGCGTAAAATGACGTAAGTGCTGGACTGTCGCTAGCCAAGCTGCCACCCAACCAATCATGGCTGACATAAGGATCACTAATAAAGATTCCTCCCATAGCAAGCCTTCTATATGAAATTGCGTACCAAAAACACTCGCAACTTGTGCTACAACATCGGATAACTTCCACACCAGTAGCGCTGACATAATCAGCGATACTACCGCGCCCAGTGCCCCCATTAACAAGCCACCGTGTAAAAATGGCCGCATAATAAAGCCATCTGTCGCACCGATGAGCTTCATCACATTGATGGTGTCTCGACGCGCAAAAATATTCAAACGCACACTATTACCAATAACAAGGAATAGTGAAATGATCATTAGAATACCAATCACCGAAGCGACTTGCCCGACAAGTTGTGTTAATGCCGCCAGCCGAGAGAACCAGCTATCGTCCATACGAACTTCTTCAATGCCATTAACTTGGCTTACTCGATCACGCAGTGTTGTTAACACTTCAGAACTTTGAAAATCCAATTTTGGCGTAATAATTGCCACAGCAGGTAATGGGTTTTCCTCTAGCATGTCTAAGGCGGTACTAAAACCAGACCAACTACGGAACTCACTCATCGCTTGGTCGCGAGATAAGTAGTTTACGTGCTCTACCCCATCAAGCGCTTGCAACTGAGTTACCACATTTTGCCCACCTTGTTCATCCAGTGATTTATCAAGGTAAACAGTTAATTGTGGTGTTGGATACCATTGAGCAGCTGCTTGGGCCACATTTTTCCAGACAATATAACAAAGGCTTGGTAAGGTCAGAGAAATCGCAATGACCATCACCGTTAAAAAGGTTGCTAACGGCTGTCTTAACATATCCGCCAATGTATTCAACCAAGCATAGCGCCATTGTTCACGCCACCCACCTTTCAATGCCTTACTTTTTGATTGCATAGGGCGTTCAGACTTAGATTTGCGAACGTGTTTAGCCATGTTGACCTCCGATCATTCTCCCTTCACTCAGAGTCAGTACACGGTAATTACGCCTCTCAATCAAAGCAACATCATGGGTTGCCATGAGAACCGTCACTCCAACACGGTTGAATTCTTCAAATAACCGCATGATCCCCTCTGATAGTTCACCATCAAGGTTCCCCGTTGGCTCATCCGCAAGTAACATGGTTGGTTTGTTTACGACAGCACGCGCAATCCCAACTCGCTGCTGCTCACCACCCGACAACTGAATTGGAAAATTTTTCGCTTTATCAAGTAGACCCACTTTGTCCAATGCTGCTGAAACTCGTCTGCGAATATCTTCGGAACTTGCGCCCGAAATGATCAATGGCATTGCAACATTGTCGTACACCGTTCTATCAAATAACAGATGATGATCTTGAAAAATCATCCCAATTTGCCGACGCAAAAAAGGGATCTCCCGATTTTTCAAACGACTAATATCATGGCCATTAAACAATATATGCCCAGCACTCGGGCGCTCAATACCACAAATAAGCTTCAGTAGCGTACTTTTACCAGCTCCTGAGTGACCAGTAAGAAAAGCCATTTCCCCTGGTTGTAGATGAAAATCTACCCCTTGGAGAGCCTGCCGGCCACCTCGATAAGCTTTACTGACGTGTTCAAAGCGAATCATCGAAAATTATTCCTCTCGGGCAAATAGAGCCTCGATAAAGTCATCGGCTTTAAATGGACGTAAGTCTTCAATACCCTCACCAATCCCGATATAACGAATAGGAATACCGAATTGATCAGCAATGGAGAAGATCACACCACCTTTTGCTGTGCCATCGAGTTTAGTCAATGTGATACCTGTCAGACCTACAGCATCATTAAAAAGTTTTGCCTGACTGACAGCATTTTGTCCAGTACTTGCATCTAGTGTTAGCATAATTTCATGTGGCGCTTCTTCATCCAGTTTTTTCATCACTCGGACAATTTTTTTCAATTCTTCCATCAGATGTGCTTTGTTTTGTAAACGCCCAGCAGTATCTGCAATCAGAACATCCACGCCTTTAGCTTTAGCTGATTGGATTGCATCAAAAATGACTGATGCAGGATCGGCGCCAGTATGTTGCGCAACAACAGGGATACGGTTACGTTCCCCCCAAACTTGTAATTGCTCAACAGCCGCCGCGCGGAAAGTATCCCCTGCCGCTAACATGACGGTTTTACCTTCAGATTGATATTGGCGAGCTAATTTACCAATCGTGGTCGTTTTACCAACACCATTGACCCCAACCATAAGAATAACATAGGGTTTCTTGTCTTCAATGACTAGCGGTTTATCCACTCCCGCTAAAATATCAGACATTTCTTCACGCAATTTACTGTATAGCGCCTCTGCATCTTTTAGCTCTTTACGGCTTGCGTGAGCGGTCAGGTTATCAATAATTTTACGTGTTGTATCAACACCCACATCGGCAATCAATAATTGTTCTTCTAATTCATCAAAAAGATCATCATCAATTTTCTTGCCAGTAAATAACCCAAGAAAACCTGAGCCTAAATTTTGACGTGTTTTCAGTAGCCCTTTCTTTAATCGAGCAAAAAAACCTTCCTTTTTAGGTTTTTCTTGCTCTGTTTGTTTCGGCTCTTCTTGCTCACTCAGAACCTCATCGCGTAACGCGACGATATCTTGAGCTTCCAGCTTAGCTTGTTCTTCTGCTTGGCGCTGACGTT